>USJB01000228.1 GCA_900554905.1 uncultured Collinsella sp.
ACCCTCGCCCTGGAGCTCTAACCCCCATGATCCCCCGGGGACGGAGGAAAAGGGGTCATTTTCACCTCGCGAGGGCATCCACGTGGCCCACTTGCCACGAAACTGGCCCATCTACTACGTTTAAGCCACCACCCTCAACCACAGCGAACAACGCAAAAAGAAAACCGCAGGTAGAAAGCCTGCGGTTTTTCATAAAACGCGGTCATGGTCTGGGGTATCAAGCTAAACGTAGTAGATGGGCTGGTTTCGTGGCGGGCATCCCCAGCGACCGCTTAGGGACGGGGAAACGGATCCTTTCGGCCCTCTGAGATCAGTGGCGACAGCAATATATGCCGGCCATATCAAAACTATGCCGGTTTACGGGGCAGAATCGCGAACCCCCAACCATACGCAATTCCGAAATAACAAAGCCGCAGGTAGACGGCTCGTCTATTATCGAAAAATGTCGGTATGGTCGGTCTGCGTCAATCCAGCCCCGTAAACCGGCATAGTTTTGATATGACACCAAGGCAGTATTGATTCTCGCCCCGGCGCAACCACCACTACAGCCCGTACTTCACGACGACGCGGTTGATGCGGCGACACCAGGGCTTGTACAGAGCGGCCAAAAACACGCAGGTCGCGAGGCTATGCATGATGTCGAACGGCACCGCCGTAGCAAGACGCGCTACGGCGCCTGCCCAGGTGAGCGGCTGCACAAAACCGATGATGTCATACGCGTTGATCACGACGCCATACAGCAAGCCCGAGGCAAAGCCATACGCCAACAGAGCCGGCATTCGCACGGTTCCATCGGCGCGGTCAAACGCGCCCGCATGCGCCAGTGCGCCACCGATATAGCCCACCAGACCCCAGGCATACATCTGCCACGGCGTCCACATGCCCTGCCCAAAAAAGAAATTGCTGGTCAGCGCCGCCAACGCACCGACCATAAAGCCGTTACGACGACCGAGTGTCGCCCCGGCGATAATGGCGATGGCACTCACGGGTTTAAAGTCGGGAATGGGTCCAAACAGGATGCGCCCCGCCGCCGCCAGCGCCGCCAGCACCAGCGTGGGCATGATCTGGCGCAGGCCCGGGCGCGAGGTCTCGTAGCCCGCAAAGAACAGTGCGAGCACGAGCGCCACTACAACCAGCATGGCAAGCGCCGCCTGCTCAATGCCCACCAGTAACGCTGCAGTCATCACTGCCGGCACCGCCAGGAGCAGCGGAATCTCCATTTTTTTGAGTAGGCGCGAGGCGCGATAATCCGTCATCCCATCACGCCCTATAGAACACGTTGTCGGCAAAGAAGTCGGCCGGGGACTCCATGCAGGCAATCTCGCCGTCAAACATCATGGCGACGTCGTCGGCTACCTGCTCGGCAAAGTCCAAATCGTGCGTAGCCATGATGACGGTGCCGCCAGCCTTCGCATGGTCACGCAGGGCGCGGGCGATGGTGCGGCGACTCTCCAGGTCCAAGCCCTTCGTGGGCTCGTCAAGCAGCAGCAGCTCGGGGCCGATCAGCAGCAGCTTTGCCAGTGCGAGCAGCTGGCGCTGTCCGCCCGAGAGGTCGTAGGGGTGGCGCGTCTCCAGGCCGTCCAGCCCCAAGCTCGCCGCGCGCTCCCGCGCCACGGTCTCGTCATATCCGCAGGCTGAAGCCCATTCCATCAGCTCGTCGCGCACCGTCTCGGCAACCAGCAGGGCCTTGGGGTTCTGCGGCAGCAGCGCAGCCGAGGCCGCCCCGCGCACCATACGACCACGCTGCAGCTTGGCAGTCTTGGCCAGCACCGAAAGCATCGTCGACTTGCCGCAGCCGTTACCGCCCACGATCGCATGCACCGCACCGGCCGAAAACGACGCATCGAGCCCACGCAACACCCAGCCGGACGCTCGATCGTAGCGAAACCAACCTTCCGACAGGGTGGTAGCCGACCCAGCGTGCATTTTTTGGAGTATTCTGCTTCCATCCGTGCGCGGGAAGGCTGCCGAGCCGTTCTCGAGCGACATTTGCGCCACAAATTCGGACGATTTGTCCAATTCCAAACTTTTTTTCGCGCTCGATACGCCCCCGGGCGGCTCCAGAGAGCCCAAATTGTCCTCACGCCTGCTGAATACTCCGTTTTTTGCACATCGGATGGCATCCCACCCCAACATGTCATCGGAAAACAGCGATTCTCGGCGTACCAAAGAAGCCATATCCGCCGCCTCGTGCACGCGGCCATCCTCAATCCGGTACGCACACGTCGCATACTCGAGCATCGGCCGCGGTTGATGCGTAGCCACAACAACCGTGCAGCCCAGCTCACGGTTCACGCGAAACAGCGCGTGCAGAAAATTCTTCTCGGCAACGGGATCGAGCTGAGACGTGGGCTCGTCGAGCAGCAGCACGCGCGGGCGCAGCGCCAGGACGGCGGCAAGCGACAGCAGCTGCTTGCGGCCACCCGAAAGCGTATCGGTATCACGATGAAGCCAGTCCTCCAGACCAAAGAAATAGCTGGTCTCGGCAACACGGCGGCGCATCTCATCACGCGCTAGCCCCAAGTTTTCCAGGCCAAACGCCATCTCGTGCCACACGGTCTCGCACACGATCTGGTTCTCGGGGTCCTGAAACACATAACCCACGCGCTCTGCCGATGCCCGCACGTCCATGTCGGCAACGTTCTCGCCCAGCACGCGCGTATCGCCAGTGCGCTCGCCCGCCGGAGCGATCTCGGGCTTGAGCAGCGACAGCAGCGTCGACTTGCCCGATCCGGTACCGCCAACAAGCAGCGCAAATGCACCTTGGGGAACACGCCAATCAAGCCCCTCGAGCACCGGTGCCTCGGCCCCGGGAT
>USJB01000229.1 GCA_900554905.1 uncultured Collinsella sp.
TGCCGGCGATAACAACGGCGACGCCCGCCCGCCGCGCGCAGTCAATCGACTCGCGCGTGACCGGGCAGGCGTCGGCATCAATAAAGAGCGTTCGCGGCATCTAGTGCACCAGTTTGCCAAATTGAATAGCGCGAACAATCAGCGTAACGCCAAACACCAGCAGCGCGGCGCCGCTAAAGATAACGAGCATCTTGGCCGACCACAGCGGATAGATAAACACGAACATGCCGGCGATGATGGAGAGTGCGCCGCTCAGGATAGCGAGGGCGCGGTTGGACGAAAGCTCGGACTCCAGAATGGACATGACACCTTCGACAATCCAGCCAAAGCCGGCCACGATAACCACCATCGTGGTGAGCGTCGCGGTCGAGAAGGCCTGGTTGCGCAGGATTATGACGCCGCCCAAGATAATGAGTAGGTTGGAGATGATGCTCGTCACGCGCCAGCCGGTGGGCAGCAGCGGCTCAAAAATGGCAGTGAACAGCCTAATGGCAGCAGTGATTACAAAGTAAAAACCCAGGACAGTCGTCAAAAAGACGAGGGACTTGGCGGGTGCAAAAAGCAGCGCGATACCAGCAATGAGCGCTAAGACGCCCGTGATGGCGTAGACCCAGCGTACGGCCTTGACGGCTTTGCCCGCCATGCTTTTCTCGTCAAATCCAAACTGGCTCGATTTTTGGTCATCGTTCTTAAAGATGCCCATAATGTCTCCTTTCCGTGCGGCGTAAGCCTTGATCGTTACAACCAGTATCGCTTAAAGGCGCTGGCGTATGGGTCGGGGAGGGCGAAACGTAACCCAAAGGTCCCGAATTGTTTCCGTTGTTCCCCACGTCGCGATTTCTATTCAACAGGTGTAGAACATTGCAGTCCTGTTCGTTATTGCCTAGGTTTTAGGTTAGATTCTCCTAAGGACAATTGGCTTGTATTGGGGGTCCCTATGAACGAAACAGTTCCCGCGGCGCCGGTAAGCGCTGAGTCGATGGCAAAGCAGGGTTGCGAAAAGCTTGGCCTGGACACGTTTGACGGGCTGGTCCGCCGCGCCCGCACGTGCCGCCGATTTGACGAGTCCATGCGCGTACCGCGCGAGTTTTTGCTCGAGCTGGCGGAGCTGGCGCACCTGACTCCCTGTGGTGCCAATGCTCAGCGTCTTCGTTTTCATGTGGTGAGCGGTGCCGAGGACTGCGCGCGCGTATTTGATGAGCTCGCGTGGGCCGGTGCGCTCAAGGATTGGTCGGGTCCCGATGAGGGCGAGCGCCCGACCGGCTACATCGCGATTCTTGCCGAGCGCGCTGTTCCGGGTAAGCCCGCCGCGCCCATCACCGAGGTCGACACGGGCATTGCCGCCCAGACGATGATGCTCGCCGCTCGCAGCGCCACGCCCGAGGTGGCAGCCTGCATGTTCAAGGCCTTTACGCCCCACGCGATTGCTGCCATGGGGCTCGATAGCGACAAGTATGAGCTCAAGCTGATCATGGCGTTTGGCGTTCCGGCCGAGACGCAGGTGATCGATGCGATCGATTCCAACCCCGACGGCTCCATCAATTATTGGCGCGACGAGGCGCGGGTGCACCACGTACCCAAGCGTCCGCTTGCCGACGTGCTGCTGTAGTTGTGCGTCGTTGCGGCGCAATCCGGCGGCAAAATCACCACAAAGACTCCTGTCCCCTTTGTGGTGGTACGAGGGGAGGGTGTGTGGCAGATCTGTATTTGGTGCGGCATGGGCAGACTGAGCTCAATGTGCAGAGCATTTTGCAGGGCTGGCACGATTCGCCGCTTACGGCGCGCGGGCGCGAGCAGGCGCTGACGGCGCGTACGGCGTTTGCGGCGCGTGGCGTGGCCTTTGATCATGTGTATTCCTCGCCGTTGGGCCGGGCGCGGCATACGGCCGAGCTTATCGTTGGCGAGGGCCGTTCCATTGAGCTGGTCGATGACCTGCGTGAGTGGCATTTTGGCTCGCTGGAGGGCACATCAAACCGCGAGATGCCGGCGCAACCCTGGGGCGATTATCCGGTTGCCTTTGGTGGCGAGTCGGAAAGTGGGCTTCGCGCACGTATGGTCGCGGCGCTTTCCCACATCATGGCCCGACCGCAGCACAACTGCGTGCTGGCCGTCTCCCACGGCTCAGCCTGCCAGGAGTTTCTTGAGTATGTGACTGGCGAGGGAGAACTACCCGACAACGGTGCCGTGCTTCATTTTGGCTATTGCGACGGGGCGTTTTCGCTCTTGGGTTGGTAACGAACGAAAGGACCCCTATGAATAAAGATCTGTATCTGGTCCGTCATGGACAGACGATATTCAACCTTAAGCGCATTATTCAGGGCTGGAGTGACTCGCCGCTTACGCAGTTGGGTTGCGACCAGGCGGCGCGCGCCGGCATGTTTTTGCGCGCACGCGGCATTGGGCCCGACCACGTCTACACCTCTACGCTTCATCGCACCGAGCAGACTATCGCCAACTTGTGGCCGGGCTTGGCGTACGAGCGCCTGGACGGCCTGCGTGAGTGGTTCTTTGGCGACTTTGAGGCCGAGCGCGTGGTGCTCATGCCTGAGCGCCCGTGGCGCGACTTCTATCGCCAGTTTGGCGGCGAGGGCCAGATGCAGGTGCGCGAGCGCATGGTGGCGACGTTGACCGAGCTTATGCAGCGTCCGGACCATACGTGCGTGCTCGCGGTAAGCCACGGCTCGGCTATCAAGGAGTTCATGGACCACGTGAGGGGTGCGGCGGCCGACGAGCGCGATCGCGTGCCGGGCAACTGCTCAGTGCTGCATTTTGCGTTTGACGATGCGGCCGGTACGTTTGAACTGGTCG
>USJB01000230.1 GCA_900554905.1 uncultured Collinsella sp.
TGGGGTTGGACTCGGCAAAGAAGCGACGGTGCGAGATGCCGTTGGTCTTGTTATTGAACTTCTCGGGCGTTAAGGCATAGAAGTCCTTGAGCACGATGTTCTTGATGATGTCGGAGTGGATCTTGGCCACGCCGTTGACGCTGTGGCTGCAGATCACGGACAGGTTGGCCATGCGAATCTCGCCGTCCCACAAGATGGCGGTCTGGCGTAGACGCTCCTGCCAGCCCTCCTGCGTGGTGTCGAACGACTCGTGCCAACGACGGCTGATCTCGTCGATGATCTGGTATACGCGGGGGAGGAGCTTGGAGAACGTGCCGATGGGCCACTTCTCCAGGGCCTCGGGCAGGATGGTGTGGTTGGTGTAGCTCACGACCTGCGTCACGATGTTCCAGGCGTCATCCCACTCGAGCTTCTTCTCGTCGATGAGGATGCGCATGAGCTCGGGGCCGCACATGGCGGGGTGGGTATCGTTGGTGTGGATGGCCACAAACTGCGGCAGCAGCTCCCAGTTAGCGCCGTGCTCCTTCTCAAAGGTGTCGAGCAGGCTGTAGATGCCGGCCGAAACAAACAGGTACTCCTGCTTCAGGCGCAGCAGACGGCCGTGCTCGCCGGCGTCATTGGGGTAGAGGATGGCGCTGATGGCCTCGGCCTCGGCGCGCTCGGCGTCTGCCAGGGCGTAGTCGCCGCGGTTGAAGGCCTCAAGGTCGAAGTGCTCCTCGACCGGCTCGGCAGCCCAGACGCGCAGCTTGTTGACAGTCTCGCCGGCATAGCCCACAACGGGAATGTCATAAGGGACGGCCAGGATATCCTGCGTGTCCACCGTGCGGTAGAACGTGCGGCCGTTCTCCTCAAAGCCCTCAACATGGCCACCAAACTTAATGGTCACGGCCTTGTCCTGACGACGGACCTCCCAGGGATAGCCGTGGGTGAGCCACTCGTCGGTAGCCTCGACCTGGCTGCCGTTAACGATTTCCTGCTTAAACAGGCCGTAGCGGTAGCGCATGCCGTTGCCATAGCCGGCAATGCCCTCGGCTGCCATGGAATCCAGGAAGCATGCTGCCAGACGGCCCAGGCCACCGTTGCCCAGAGCCGGATCGGGCTCCTGGTTCTCGATGACGGACAGGTCAAAGCCCATGTCGTCGAGCGCCTCGGCGACCATGTCGCGCACACCAAAGTTGAGCAGATAGTTGTCGAGCAGGCGGCCGATCAAAAACTCGATCGAGAAGTAGTACACGCGCTTCTTGCCCTCGGCGGTGGCGCGGGCGTCGCTCTTGGTGGCAACGGTGCGGGCCTTCTCGGCCACGAGCTTGGCCAGGGCGTTAAAGCGGTCGAGGTCGCTGGCGGCCTCGACGCTCTTTCCGCTGATGCTCATGACGGCATCGCGATAGAGCTCGGTAAACTCCTGCTTGTTGTCGAAGATCTTATTCATACGTTCCTTTCCCCCGGGGATGTTTCTCCCGGAACGGTTATGACATGTATCCTACGCCCCCGCGGGGCGGGTAATTACAGTGGTAACGCCTTTGTTACGCTTTCTTGGCAGGAGCCTTAACAGCAGCTGCCTTGGCCTTGGGAGCAGCCTTTTTGGTGGCTGCCTTCTTGGCCGTGGTGGACTTGGCCGTAGCCTTGGCAGCGGGCTTGGCAGCCTTCGCCTTAGCCGTCGCCTTCTTGGCAGTGGCCGCGGCCTTGGGCTTTACCGAGGACGCGCGCTTGCGCATCGCCTTCTTGGGCTCCTCGACCACGGGCGGCTTATAGCTGCTGGGACCGCGACGCTTGAGTACCACGCCTGCCAGGCCGGGCACCTTAATCTCAATAGAGTCCATCTGCCCGTTCCAGGGATAGGGCTCGCTCGAGCAGGTGTAGGGCTCCTCACCGGCGTATCCGCTGCCACCGAACTCGGGACGGTCGGAATCAAAGATGACCTCCCAGTCGCCCTCGCGCGGCACGCCCACGCGGAAGCTCTCGTAGCTCGCCGGGTCAAAGTTGATCAGGATCACCAGGTCGTCGTCGACGTCCTCGCCCTGGCGCACAAAGCTCACGATGGACTGCTTGGAGTTGTCAGCGTCAATCCAGGTAAAGCCGTCGTCGGTGTAGCTGCGCTCGTACAGGGCGGGCTCGGCGGTGTACAGGTGGTTGAGCGCCTTGATAAACGCCTGATGATGACGGTGGGTCTCGTACTCCTCGGTTAGGAACCACTGGATGGACTCGTAGTAGCGCCACTCAATAAACTGGCCGATCTCGTTGCCCATAAAATTGAGCTTGGCACCGGGATGCGTCATCTGGTAGAAAGCCAGCGTGCGCAGGCCGGCAAACTGGCGCCACCAGTCGCCCGGCATGCGGCCGATGAGCGAGCACTTGCCATGCACGACCTCGTCGTGGCTGAGCGGGCAAATAAAGTTCTCGGTAAAGGCATACATGATGGAGAACGTGAGCAGCCCGTGGTTGCCGGGGCGCCACGGAAAATCGGTCTGCATGTAGTGCAGGGTGTCGTTCATCCAGCCCATGTCCCACTTGTAGTGGAAGCCCAGGCCGCCGTCCTGCGGCGGGTAGGTCACGAGCGGCCACGCGGTGGACTCCTCGGCCATCATCATCACGTCGGGATAGTGCGCCTCTACTGCGCAGTTGACCTGGCGGATAAACGCGCTGGCGTCCAGGTCCTCCTCGGTACCGTACTTGTTGAACTTCTTTTGGCCCGGATCGTCGATGCCAAAGTTGAGGTACAGCATGCTGGACACGCCGTCCATGCGAATGCCGTCAACGTGGAAGTTCTCGAGCCAGT
>USJB01000231.1 GCA_900554905.1 uncultured Collinsella sp.
GCGGCACGTCCCGTCGGCCTGCCGCACGGTGCGCTCATAATTGGGAGCGCGTCCATGCATTTGTTGCGCAACAAACCTGCTTTTCATCCGCTTATCGCGTGGATGGGTCCGCCCGCACCTCGTATTTGCCCATTCGTTGCGCAACCTTTTAGGTTCGCTGATACACTCAAATGTGGATATGAAAGAATGCGCCGCTTTTACGCGGCGTGTTTTTGTTGAAGGAGAACGCATGCGGCCCGGGGGCACTCAGACAAAGCATGGCGCCGCGGTGCGCATGCGACGCCGGCTGGGCCTGGCGCCTCGGGCGTGTGTGCTGCTGTCTTGCTCGCTCGTGCTGGTCATAGCCGGTGTTTCGGCTTATGGCATGACGGTGCCGTCCATGGTGCAGGCGCATGCTGCGCGTGAGCTGCATATTGGGCGCAAGGCCAAAAGCGACTTGGGAACGACAACCGGATATACGTGGGCGAGCGTGGTCTCGCACGTTGTGTTCGGTGGCGACGATGCGGACGGTCCCGAAACAGCGGACAACGAGGTTACGCTGGCAAACGGCAAGACCATCGTGCTCACCAACACCAAGGTCATTACGAAGCTTTCCAACAACAGTGTGGCTTCTGTCGTCAATAAGGCCGAGCAGCAGAAGGGGCAGGACGCCCAACAGACAGGCAAGCCCGGCGGTTCGGGTTCGTCTGGCTCCAGCTCCGATTCGTCGGGCGGCGGTTCCGGTTCGGGCTCCGCCTCTGGCGGTGGATCTTCGAGTGATGGCTCGACGGACGGTGGCACCGGCGGCGACACGAACTCGGGTGGCCTCTCGGCTGCCGAGGAAGAAAGCATCCACAGCTGGCTCGTGACCAAATACAACATGCTCGACGGCTACGTCACTCGCGCCAATAGCGTGGTGTCGACCTATAACGCTACGGGCGATACCGGACCGTGCGACACCCTGGCGAATGACATGTTTGTTATCCGTGCCGAGTTCGGCCGACAAAGGTTTTCGACCAAATCAAAATGGTATCGGCAGTATGCCAATCTGTGGGGCTGCTACACCAACCTGTGCCAATGGGTGGGACATTACGGCGATGACGACGTCGCGCTCAACAACTTCAACACCAATGTGGCGGCGATCGCCCTATGACGAACGACCTCGCTTCTACGGTAGCCCAGTCGCTCAACCGTGATCCCATGGTGGGCCTGCGCCTGGCGCGCGTCGACGGGTTTGAGCCGGCCGTCGCCCTGGGCACGGACGAGCTTCCTGCCTACCTGCGCCGGTTTACGATACTGTTTGCCGATGACGCCACCATGCGCCGCGGCGGTATCGGCCGTGTGACGCGTGCCGTCAACGCGCAGGGCGAGGCCGTGGCGCTCAAGCAGCTCATCTTGCCAACGCGCGACGAATTTGATGACGATGTCGCCCACGAGGCGCTGGTCACCAAGTTCAAGGCGGCGTTTCGCGAGGAATATGAATGCCATCGTGCCCTTTCGGGCCTTAAGGGCTTTCCCCGCTTATACGGGTGGGGCGAGGTCGACGGCGTGCCCGCGATTGTCATGGAGTGGGTCGAGGGCGAGACGCTCGCTCGCCTGCGCCCGCGCCTTGCCGTGGACGACGCCGGCCGCCTGTCACCGCTCGTGGCGGCGCGCCTGGGTCGCGACCTGTTCGATCTGCTCTGCCGCATGAGCTTGGTAGGCGAGGGGTTCGTCCATCGCGATATCTCGCCCGCTAATATTATGGTGCGCACGGCGCGCCTGCCGCTCGACCGACAGCTTGCCGAAGGCACCTTCGACCTGTGCTTGATCGATTTTGGCTCGTCGCTGGCGCTCGAGCCCGCCTCTGCGGTGGCCGGCACCGGCGGCAAGGCGTCGTTTACCGAGCGCTATGCCACGTTGCGCCGCGCGACGGTGGCCTACGCCCCGCCCGAGATGCTCACCGACGATATCCCCGACCTGCGCATGCTTCGCATGTCGCCGGCGATCGATGTCTACGCAGCGGCGAGTACGGTCTACGAGCTCATCGCCGGTGTCGCGCCGTACGAAGTAGCGCCGGGTGCGTCGGGTACTTCGGGCTCGCGCAAAAAGACGCGCGATATCGCCAGCCCCTATCGCCTCAAGATGGATACGCTGCCCGATTATCCCGTCGGCGCCCACGCGCCCGGCTGCGACTTGACGCAGCTGCTGCGACGCGAGCCCGATGTGGCACTTGCCGCGGCCGAACAGGCTCAGCAGCTGGGGCTCGATCCAAATTCCGAGGATCTGCGCGATGCGCTGGCGTTTGTCGACGCTCAGCTGTTCGATGTGGTGATGACCTGCCTGTCCTGCCATCAGGAAGATCGTCCCGAGCCGGCTGCGGCGGAGGCGGCGCTCTCGGCATTTTGCGACCACTATGCGCAAAATGTCGGTCGTTCGCTCCGCGGCGAGCCGCTCATGCCGTGCCCGATGGAGGTATCGGGGCGCACAGCCCGGCGTGCGGCGATGGTTGGTGCGACGGCGGTATGCGGCGTGCTTTGGGCTGTGGTCGTGGTGTCGGCGGCGTTTTTGGTGTCTGGCGCCCATGTGACGATTGCCGCGGGACCGCTTATGTGGTCCGGGAAGCTGCCGGCCATTATCGCTGCACTGGTGTTGGCGCTGCCGGGCATGGTGGGCATCGCTACCGGGGCCTTGGCGCGCGACCGCCGTGCGGGATTCCTGCAGGGCGTGTTGGCCCTTTCCGCCTGCGAGGTTCCGACTCTGGCCGCACTCGCATGTGCCGCGTTTTCCCAGCATGCCGTGGCGGGTGGCCTGG
>USJB01000232.1 GCA_900554905.1 uncultured Collinsella sp.
ACGTGACCGCGCTCGAGAAGCTGAGGCATCTGACGGTAGAAGAACGTTAAAAGCAAGGTACGAATGTGCGCGCCGTCAACGTCAGCATCGGTCATCAGAATGATGCGGTGATAGCGTAGTTTTTCGATGTCGAAGTCTTCCTTGAGTTGTGTGCCCAAAGCAAGCACCAAAGTCTTGATCTGTTCGGAATCAAGGAGTTTGTCAACCGAGGCTTTTTCCACGTTCAGAATCTTGCCGCGCAGGGGCAAAATCGCCTGGATGTCTCGGCGACGGCCGTCCTTGGCCGAACCGCCTGCCGAGTCGCCCTCTACGATGAAGAGCTCGGTCAGCTCGGCATCGCGCACCGAGCAGTCGGCGAGCTTACCGGGCAGGGACGCCGTCTCGAGCAGGCTCTTGCGGCGGGTCGCCTCGCGCGCCTTGCGGGCGGCGTTGCGCGCCTTGCAGGCCTGTTGCGCCTTCTTGACGATCTCGCGGGCGGGCTTGGGATGCTCCTCCAAGTAATCGGCAAGGCCGTCGGTCACGATCTTGAGCGTGAGCGCGCGCATATAGGAGCTGCCGAGCTTGGCCTTGGTCTGACCCTCAAACTGCGGGTCGGGCAGCTTGACCGAGATGACAGCCGAAAGGCCCTCGCGCACATCGTCGCCGGTCAGGTTGGCGTCCTTTTCCTTGAGCAGATTCTGCTTGCGCGCGTAATCGTTGATCACGCGGGTAAGCGCGGTACGGAAGCCCTCGAGGTGCATGCCGCCCTCGGGGGTGTAGATGTCGTTGGCAAACGACATGACGTTCTCGCCATAGCCGCTATTCCACTGCAGGGACACCTCGACCTCGCCCATCTTGGTCACGGGCGCATCCGGATCAGACTTGCCCTCAATGTAGATGGGCTCCTTAAAGGCCTCGGGGACGTCCTTGCCCTCGTTGAGGAACTTGACGAAGTCGATGATGCCGCCCTCGTAGCAGAACTCCTCCACGTGGGGAGTCGCCTCGCGCTCGTCGGTCAACACGATCTTGAGGTTCTTATTGAGGAATGCCGTCTCCTGCAGACGGTTGTGCAGCGTATCGAAATCGTAGATGCAGGTCTCGAAGATCTCGTCGTCGGGCCAGAAGGTGACGGTGGTGCCCGTCGAATCCGAGGTGCCCACGACCTCCATCTTCTTGACGGTCTTGCCGCGCGAGAATTCCATCTCGTAGACGGCGCCGTCGCGGCGGACCCGTACGACCACGCGCTTGGACAGTGCGTTGACGACGGAGATGCCCACGCCGTGCAGGCCGCCCGAGACCTTATAGGCCGAGTTATCGAACTTACCGCCGGCGTGCAAGATCGTCATGACAACCTCGAGCGTCGGGATCTTTTTAACAGGGTGCTCGTCGACGGGGATGCCGCGCCCGTTGTCGACGACCGTGATGGAGTTGTCGGCGTGGACCGTCACCTGGATCTCGGTGCAGAAACCGGCCATGGCCTCGTCGACAGAGTTGTCAACGATCTCCCACACCAGGTGATGCAGACCGCTGGCGCTCGTCGAGCCGATATACATGCCCGGGCGCTTACGAACGGCCTCGAGACCTTCGAGAATCTTAATCTCGCCGCCATCGTAATCGTTTTCGTTTGCCACACGTCCTCCTTCAGTCAAGAAAATGTGTACAGCCTTACTAGTTTATCGTAAAAAAATACCCTCGGGAACGAGGGTATTTGGCTCTACAAGGCCACCAGATGCGATTTAAGGCTCTTTTTTGCTCTGCACGCCCTTGGCCCACTCGGCACTGGCTCTCATGGCGTTCTCGAGGGCCTCGCGCAGTTTTTGGTCTTCGATGGGCGCCACTTGGCGCTCAATCTCGGTGCGCTCGGCATCGCTGAGGTCGGCGTGTGGGGCCGGCGGGCGCTCGGTCGTCGCTGGGCGAAGGCGCTCCTTGGCGGCGGGCGGCGTGTGGCCGGGGGCGGTCGTTTTGAACACCAGGCCGTCAACATGCGCGCCGACGCGCTCCATGCGCGCGCGGATGATCTCGCGCAGCAGCGTCATTTCCTGCGTCCACGAGGGCGAGTCGAGATATACCAGCAGCTCATTGGACTCGGGCAGGTAGCGCAGGCCCGTCACATGCCGCCCCTCGCGCGTGCCCGAGCACACCGCGTTCCACGCGCGATAGACCGCGCGCGACTCCTCGGCGGCCTCCATCTGCGCACGGCGCTCAGGGGTCGCAGCCGCCAGGATGCGCTGGCGCTCTGCGTTCAAAAAGCCACTGAAGGCGACCGTTTCGCTCTCGCGCTCGTAATTAGCACGTCTCACCCATGCTCACCACCTTGGCTCGATCAAGCAGGTCATCGGTAAAGTACCCCAGGTTGGTCGTGGTTATGACCGTCTGGATATCATCGCCGATCAGCCGCAGGAAAGCGCCGCGACGCTCGCCGTCGAGCTCGCTCATCACGTCGTCCAGAAGCAACAGCGGAGCAGTACCCAGAACATCGCGAGTCACGGCCACCTCGGCCACCTTCCAGGACAGTACCAACGTTCGCTGCTGTCCTTGGCTGGCAAATGAACGGGCGGAGCGACCCGCCACGGTAAATTCAATCTCGTCGCGATGCGGCCCCACCAACGTCACGCCGCGGCGAATTTCCTCGTCGGCGTGCTCATCAAGGGCAGCCAGCATACGCTCGTACGCCCAGCCCTTCAGCTCTTCGCGATCCTCGACCTGGGGCAAATCCCCCAGCGTGGACGCATAGGACACGTTGGCGGCTTCACCGGACGCCACTTGCCCGTAGGCAG
>USJB01000233.1 GCA_900554905.1 uncultured Collinsella sp.
TCGATCTTGAGGCGCAGCGAGCGCACGATATGGAAGTCGAACTGGGCGACCAGGTCGTAGACGGCGTTTACCGAGCCGGCGGTTGAGTTTTCGATGGGCAGCACGCCAAACTCGCAGAAGCCGTCGCGCACAGCGCGCATAACGCCTTCGAAGGTCTCGAAAAACGCGATGTCGGGCACGTCGAAGAGCTTGCACGCGGCGATTTGGCTGTAGGCGCCTTCCACGCCCTGGCAGGCAACGGAGGCCGTTTGAGGGAAGGGCGTGTCAAAGGCCGTGGCCGTGGCATGGGCCTTTTGCGACACCGTGATGCCCTTGAGCTCGTTGATGTAGCGCTGCTGCTCGGCCTTGCTCATGCTCATGAGGAGACGGAACAGGGTGATGGTCTGCGCCTCGTAGCGCTCGGGCGCGCGGCTGGCGAGGTTGTTGAGTTTGGAGCGCTCGCGGGCGGGGTCGAAGACGGCCTTGCCCATCTCGATTTTTGACTTGGCGACCTCGGTGGCAATGTCCATACGCTCGACAAAGCTGTTGAGGAGCGTGGTGTCGATGCCATCGATGGCCTGGCGGATGTCAGCAAGGTCCATGGAGGCCCCTTTCGCGTAATGGCTGAGTTGACAGTCAACCCAGGTGAGTCGGGTTAGCGCTGGGCGGCGTCCTCGAGGAGGGCGTCCCAGATGGCGAGCGCCGCGGCTGCCTCGGCTACGGGGACGGCTCGGGGGACGATACAGGGATCGTGACGGCCGTGGACCGAGAGCTCGGCATTTTCCATGGCGTCCATGTCCACCGTCTGCTGCTCGCGGCCAATTGAGGGCGTCGGCTTTACGGCCATGCGCCACATGACGGGCGCGCCGGTCGAAATGCCGCCCAGGATGCCGCCGGCGTTGTTGGACTCAACCTCGATCTCGCCGGTCTCGGCGTCGATGCGATACGGATCGTTGTTCTCGCTGCCGCGCATGGCGGCCACGGCAAAGCCCATGCCAAACTCCACGCCCTTTACGGCGGGAATGCCAAACGCGATTTGCGCGATGCGGTTCTCGATGCCGTCGAACATGGGGTCACCAATGCCCGCGGGAAGCCCATAGATGCCGCACTCCACGATGCCGCCGATGCTGTCGAGTTCATCGCGCGCGGCCAGAATTTCCTCGCGCATGCGACCGGCAGCGGCGGCGTCAATGCAGGGCAGGTCGTTCGTAAGGATCGCCTTGCGGTCGGCCTCGCGATAGACCATGTCGTCCATGGGCAGGTCGGAGATGCCGCCGATCTGCGCGACGTGCGCCATGACCTTGATACCGCGGGCCTCGAGTGCCTGCAGGGCGATGCCGCCGGCGATGCATAAGGGGGCCGTTAGGCGGCCGGAGAAATGCCCGCCGCCGGCGACATCGTGCATGTTGTGGTACTTCACACGCGCCGGGTAATCGGCATGTCCTGGACGGGGCTTGCGGCGCAACTCGGAGTAATCCTTGGAGCGCGTGTTGGTGTTCTCGATAATCGCGGCGATGGGCGCGCCGGTGGTATGTCCATCGACAACACCGGCGATGATGTGAGCGGCGTCGGCCTCGCGGCGTTTGGTCGCGGTCTCGTCGCGACCGGGGGCGCGACGGTCGAGGAAGGCCTGCAGCTTCTCCTGGTCCACGGCGATGCCCGCCGGGATGCCATCGAGCGAGCAGCCGATAGCGGGGGAGTGCGATTGGCCGAAGATGCTTAAGTGCAAGACGTTGCCAAAGGTCGAGGACATGCTATTCCTCCTCGAGCGTGACCTTGCCGCCCAGTAGGCGGTAGTGGTCGAAGAAATCGGGATAGGACTTGTTGACGGCCTCGGCGCCGTGGATCACGACCTCGCCGGTGGCACGGCTCGCGGCGATGGCGGCCATCATGGCGATGCGATGGTCGTTGTGCGAATCGACCTCGCCGCCGGTGAAGGCATCGACACCCTTGATGATGAGGTCGTCACCGGCGATGCGCACCTGCGCTCCCAGCGCGGTGAGCTCGCGGGTGGTGGTGACCAGACGGTCAGATTCCTTGATGCGCAGGCGTGCGCAGTCACGGATGAACGTGCGGCCCTGAGCCAGCGATGCCACGGCCGAGATGACGGGCACCAGGTCCGGAATGTCGTGGGCGCTCATCTCAAAGCCGGCGAGCTTGTCGGACTGCACGGTGGCGGCGTTGGTGGAGCGCACGATGCGGGCGCCAAAGCGCGAAAGCGCGGCGAGCACGTTGCGGTCGCCCTGGGCCGAGCTCAGGGACACACCCTCGACGGTGATGGGGTCGGAGCCGATGGCGCCGGCGCACAGCCAAAAGGCGGCGTTGGACCAGTCTCCCTCGACGGCTACGCTGCCGGGCGTGCGGTACGATCCGCTGTTTACGCGGAAGTTCGTGACCTCGGGCTGGCCGTCTTTGGACGGAATACGTTCGACGTTGACCTCGACGCCAAAGGCCTTCATGGCCTGGATCGTCAGGTTGATGTAGGGGCGGCTCTCGATGAGGCCGGTTACCTGCACGCAGGAGGGCTGGGCGAGCAGCGGGGCTGCCAGCAGCAGGCCCGAGATATACTGCGAGCTCACGTTGCCCGGCAGCACAAAGGTGCCCGGGCGCATGCGGCCGCTTGTCTTGAGCGGAAAATCGCCCAGACCCTGCAGGTCGCAGCCGGCGGCGATAATCTCGTCCGAGAGCGGGGAGAGCGGGCGGGCGCCCAAGCGTCCCTGACCCACAAAAGTCGCTTCGGCGCCCAGCGCGCAGGCGACGGGCAGCATAAAGCGGAG
>USJB01000234.1 GCA_900554905.1 uncultured Collinsella sp.
GTCGTCTTGCCGCAGCCGTTGGGACCCAGCAGGGCAACGAGCTCCCCACGGCCCACCTGCAGCGAAACGCCATCGACCACCGTATGGCCCGCATAGGAAAACACCACGTCGCGAAACTCGATGAGCGGCGTTGTCTCGGCGCCAGCAGCACCGCTCGCGCCCATCGCGTCATTCGTATCGTTTACCAAAACGTCGCCCTTCCCTATTCACATCGACGGATCGACCGCCCGCGCTACAGCACCGCGCACAACACGGCGAGCAGCACCACAACGGCCGCATAAACCGCATCGCGCCAGCCAAAAGAGCTGCGAGCGGGCGTCGGATACGCGCCGGCAAACCCACGGCAGAGCATGGCCTCGTCCATCGCGCGGCTGCATTCCATCGCCTTGATAAAGGTCATGCCCATGATACCCGCGATCGAATCCGTACGCGAAAATCCCTCAGGCGCACGGCCAACGCTGCGCAGCATGACCGATTCGCACAGATTGTGCGCCGTGCGACCCAGCACCTCGATGTGCTTGAGCGCCATATCAAACGTAAAGATGACCTCGTCGGGTAGATGCAGCATCTTGAGCGCCGCCGACATGCGGCTCCACGTGAGGGTCCACGAAACGCCCAGCACCAGCGACACATTAATGAAGGTCTTGAGCGCAATCTTGAGCATGGCGCCCGTAGCGGAAGCACCCAGCAGCAGGGCAGGCAGCGCCAAAACCACTGCGAGCCCCGCGGCGCCAAGCGCCGGCACAAAGGTCGCGCGCAGCCCGCGTATGGGACGCACGGCAACGAGCACCAGCGCAATGGCCGCCATCAACATGAGGTACAGCGGGCTTTGTGTCAGGCACACGCACAGGACGCAAACGAATATCCCCACCAGGCGCACCGGAGCCGAAACGCAAGAAAGGGCGCGGTCGACCATCGACCCGCCCTCGTGCGCGCCTCCACCCAGGCGAACCCGCTCAAGCAGGCTCGCCAGGTGCAGGACGTTCTTTTGCATCACGCGATGCCGAGCCCCCACGGGCTCGTAACGCTGCTCGACCGCAAGCCAGCTAGGCAGCTCGGCTCTTGCCATGAGCACCGCTTTCCTTGACCGTCAGCGAGACCAGGCGGAATACGATGGTGAGCACCGCCACGCCAATCACACCCGAAAGAATATACATCGCGGCCTGGCCGGCAAAGCCAAGGCCTTGCTCCTCGGAATAGGCCTGCAGATAATCGCCCGTGGGCAGGGCATCGGCAAAGGTCGGGGTATCGAGACCGACCGAAGCCTGCAGGCTGTCGTCGCCAGCCTCCTGAACGGCGGTCGCGGCGCCCTCGGCGTCCCACTCACCCCAGGCGTCACCCGTGGCCAGCAGGCCCAGCGGTGTGGCCACGACAAGCACGGCAACCAAGATGAGCGTGGGGACCAGCGAGGTCTTCTTTGCAGCAGCGCCCTCGGCAGCAAGCTGTCCATCGGCGGCTTCGGGGCCGACGATAACGCTCGGCGCCGTCTTCTTGATAAAGCCGTAGATCGCGGCAGTCGCCACGCCCTCGACCACGCCGGCTACCAACATATGCGGGATCATCATGGCCGGAATGGCAATGGACAGCGGGAAGGGGCAGTACAGCGGAGCGCCCGAAGCATTCGTGAAAAGCATCGGCTGAATACCAAACTCGATTGCTGCGCACAGGGCCGCCAGGCACAGGCCGACCCAGCCGCTTACGATGGCCGAAACCGAGGTGCCCCAGCTCTTGTCGTGCAGACGGCTGTTGAGCGCACGAAACACGATAGCGGCGGCAAACGGCAGCACAAAGGCCATGTTAAAGCAGTTGGCGCCAAACGACAGAACGCCGCCGTCGCCAAATAGCAGCGCCTGCAGCGCCAGCGCGACCGAGACGGCAATGGCAGCGGCCTCCGGGCCCAACAACAGCGCGATGAGCGCGCCGCCAACGGCGTGACCCGTGGTGCCACCGGGCAGCGGAACGTTAAACATCATGAGCAAGAAGGAAAATGCTGCACAGATGCCCAGGAAAGCCATGTGCTCGCGATCGAGCGTGGCGCGCACCTTCTTGATACAGTGAGCCCAGACGGGCACCATCGCCACCGCCATGACGGCATCGGTCTGCGGGGACAGATAATTATCTGGAATGTGCATGTACGCCTCCCGGTTGTCGACGCACAGAATTGCAACGCCGCTTAAATCACCTTGTCAGTGTTACGTAATGTCAGATTCGTAACACGCCGCGGGCTATCATAGCAAAACGGCGTGCTGCCGACAAAGCAGCACGCCGTTATGTAATGCGCGTGTCATATATGCAGGATCAACGGTGCCTTATACCGAAAACAGCAGTCACGTAGGACTCGGCAGCAGCCACCGCTGACCCATACCCCAGCGCAGGACCTAGCCGCGGACCTCGCCGTTTACGCCCTTGCACACCTTGGTGACGATCTTCTGGTGCGCCTTCTCGACCTCTTCGCTGGTGAGCGTGTGGTCGTCGGAGCGATACGTAAGCGCAAAGGCCATGGACTTCTTGCCCACGCCCACGCGGACCGGATCGCGGTAGACGTCGAACAGGCGCACGCCCTCGAGCAGCTTGCCGCCGGCGCTGGTAATGCGGCGCTCAAGATCCTCGCAGGTCACAGCGTTGTCGACCACGATAGCAAGGTCGTGCTCAACGGCCGGGTACTGCGAGAACTCGCGATAGTTCTCCTGGTTGCGGGCGCCCTTGATCAACTTGTCCAGATCGAGCTCAAAGGCAACGACGACCTCATCGATGC
>USJB01000235.1 GCA_900554905.1 uncultured Collinsella sp.
AGCCCGGCAGCGGTATGCATGTGAATATTTCGCTGGCACGGGGAGGCCGAAACATCTTCGCTCCAGGGCCGGACGGCGCGTACAGCCCGGCCATGCGTTCGTTCATCGCGGGCGTGCTGGCCTGCGCGGGCGAGTTCGAGGAAAAGCTACTGCCCGACTCGCCCATCCACACGCTTGCCACGCGCTACGTCATCGAGCACGGTATCGTCCAGTCGTTCAACCGTGTGGTGGACGTGGTGGGTTCGGATGGCTCGCACAACCATGTTCCTGCCGGCATCATCGCTCCTATCAAGGTGGGCGACCGCACCGTCGGCACGCTCAAGTTCTACTACAAGACCCCGCGCGCCGTCGACCGTACCCAGTATGCGCTCGCCTCGGGCTTTGCCGAGATCCTGTCCACGCAGCTCGCCATCCACGAGCTCGAGGTGCAAAAGGAGCTCACGGCCCGTGCCGAGGTTCGTGCCCTGCAAGCGCAGATCAATCCGCACTTTCTGTTTAACACGCTCAACACCATCGCGTCGTTTACGCGTACCGACCCGCTGCGCGCCCGCGAGCTGCTGCGCGAGTTCTCCTCGTTCTATCGCGCCACGCTCGACAATTCGGGCTCGCTCATTCCCGTGTCGCGCGAGGTCGCACAGACCAAACGCTACCTGACGTTTGAGAAGGCGCGCTTTGGCGAGGACCGCGTACTGGCGACCTTCGATGTCTCCGAGGATGTCGAGGACACGTTGGTCCCGGCCTTTGTAATCCAGCCCATCGTCGAGAACGCCGTGCGGCATGGCATGGGCGATGACGACGCCCTGCGGATCGATGTGACCGTCCATCAAGACGGCGACGACGCAATCTTGATTGCCGTGGCTGACAACGGCGTGGGCATGGACGAGGGCACCGCCGCCAGGCTGTTTGATGAGCGCTCCGCCCGCCCCGATGCCAGTTCCCCGCAAGGCGGCGGCGCCGGCGTGGCCATGCATAATATTTCTGAGCGCATCCATCGCTTTTATGGACCGCACTCTTATACGCGCGTCGAATCGGCGCCGGGCAAGGGCACCAAAGTGCTCCTGCATCTTGATTTGTCAGAGAGCATCTTTGATATTCAAGAGTAAAATAAAAGGCTATGGGCTCAACGCCAAACGGCGGATGCCCAGCGTAGTTTGTTGACGAAAGGTTTAATCCCTATGCTGCGTGCGATGATTGTGGATGACGAGGCCCCGGCCCGTTCGGAACTTCGCTTCTTGCTCGAGCAGACGGGCAAGATCGGCACGATCACAGAAGCGTCGAGCGTTCGCTCCGCCATCGAGATGCTTATGGAGAGCCGCGTCGATGTCGTGTTCCTCGATATTTCGATGCCTGGCGCTTCGGGTCTGCAACTTGCCGAGGCACTGCATAAGCTTAAGAATCCGCCGGCGATTGTGTTTGTGACCGCATACAGCGATCATGCGGTCGAGGCGTTTGATGTGGATGCCGTCGACTATCTGATGAAGCCGGTCGAGGAGGCTCGTCTGGATCGAGCAATCGATAAGGTTATGCAACGCGCCAAGCCTGTCACGGACAGCAAGGTGACCATCGAGCGCATTCCGGTGGAAAAGGGCGGCCGTAAGGTCCTCATCCCCGTGGATGACATTCGCTTCATCATGGCCAAGGACGATTACTCCTGTATCTATACCGTCGATGATCGTTTTCTATCGACGACTTCGCTGGCGCAGTTCGAGGCCAAGCTTTGCGACTTTGGCTTCTTTCGCGTTCATCGCCGCTATATCGTCAACTTGGCGTGCGTCACGGATGTCGAGACGGTGCCCTCGGGCGCTATCCAACTGGGCATTACGGGCGTCGACGAACGCGTGCCGGTCTCGCGCCGCCGCGTTGTACCGCTTAAGAAGGCCCTGAGCCTCTAGCACACTGGCCCCGCAGCCCTGTAGACCAATTGTCTGCGGAGCCGTGGGGCTTTTTGTATATACGTCGAATCGGTTTTGCAGAAGGGATCCCATGAACAGTGCAAGCGCCAAGCGCATCGACATCATCTCGGACACCCACGGCTATCTTTCGCCTGCGCTCCTGGACGAGCTTAAGGGTGCGGATCTGATTATCCACGCCGGCGACCTTACGTCGGAGATGGACTACGAGCACCTGCGCACCATCGCTCCCGTGCGAGCGGTGCTGGGTAATAACGACTACTACCGCGACTACGGTCCCGATGTGGACCGCTTGGCGCTCTTTACCTACGAAGGACTCAAGTTCGCCGTAGCCCACTACCGCGAAGACCTTCCGGTGGGATCCGTAGACGTAGCCATCAACGGCCACACCCACGTAACCAAAGAAGCCCAAGTAGGCCACTGCCTGGTCCTCAACCCCGGCAGTGCCAGCTACCCCAGAGGCACCCGAGGCCCCACCATGGCCAGAATGCTCGTCAAGGACGGCAAGATCCTGAGCACCAAGTTTATTGACTTGGACTAACCGCAACAAAAACGGGGGATGTAAAACTGCATCTCCCGTTTTTTATGAGCCAAAGGCCGAGTTTCAACAAGAATAATCAGACCAACCCCGCCGAGGAGCACGCGGGCTAGCCGCGCAGCGGCGCACGCCCGCAAAACTGGTTGAACAATGTGACGGCAGGGAGGGTCTCCGGGGCTGGGAGCGGGGGTTAAGTTTGTCGCGAGTTCCGCACGCAAAGGAAAGCACTTAATGTGCTTTCCGTC
>USJB01000236.1 GCA_900554905.1 uncultured Collinsella sp.
CAGGCCATCAAGCTCAAGAACGGCGGCCTTATCCGCTTCACCACGCGCACCGACTCGCTGGCGCGAGGCAAGACCTACGACGTGCTTATCTACGACGAGGCGCAGGAGCTTACGGCCAAGCAGCAGGCGGCTTCTCTGCCCGCCATCTCGGCAGGGTCGAAGCACAACCCGCAGACGATCTACCTGGGCACGCCGCCAAGCCCCGACAACGTTGGCACGGTGTTCCGCGACCTCCACGAGGACGTTCACAACGGCAGGTCTGAGATGGGATGGATCGAGTGGGGCGCTACAGAGATCGGCGACGTGCACGACGAGTCGCGATGGTTCGAGTACAACCCGTCTCTCGGCACAATCCTCGACATAGAGGCCGTACGCGGCGAGTCCGAGCAGATGCAGCCCGACGTCTTCGCGCGTGAGCGCCTTGGCTGGTGGAGCCCAATCGGAGGAGCCGACTCATACGCGCTTTCGAGCGCCAAGTGGAAGGCGTGCGAGGCGGCGGGGCCGATGCAGGAAGGCAAGCTCGCGTTCGGCGTGAAGTTCTCGCCCGACGGGTCGCGCGTTGCCGTGTCCTGGGCGAAGGCAGAGCGCGGTGCCGGCTCCTACGTCGAGCTTTACGACCTCATGGGCGCTGAGGGCGGCACTGTCGGCATATCCGACATGCTGCTGCGCAACCGCGAGGAGATCGCGTGCGTCTGCATCGACGGAAAGAGCGGAGCGGACGCGCTGAAGCAGCGACTTCTGGACGGCAGGATGCCGAAGTCGGCGATCGTCATGGGCAGCACCGCGATCGTGCAGGCCGCCGCGACGATGCTGGCCGACGAGGTCAACGCCGGGACGACGAGCCACATCGAATCGCCCGCGTTGGACGATTCCGCAACGAAGTCGATCAAGCGCGACATCGGGCGCGACGGCTGGGGCTTCGGCGACGGCCCCGACTCTTCGTCAGCGCCGATCGAGAGCGCATCGCTGGCCCTATGGGCGGCGAGGACAACCAAGAGAGACCCGAGACGTAAACAGGAGGCAAGCTTCTGATGGCAGCAGTAAACATGGAACTGGCCGGACAGGTCGCGGCGGCGGAAGGCCTGCGACACGAGGACAAGGCGCTCGTGCGCGAGCTTATGGACACGTGGCGCACCCACCGATCCCGCAACATGTTGCGGGAGGACTACTACCTCGGACACGTCGGCGTCAAAGACCTAGGCATCGCCATGCCGAAAGCCCTCGCCAAGAAGATCAACCCGCGCGTTGACTGGCCCAAGAAGGCGGTGCACGCCCTGGCAGATCGCTCGGTGTTCAACGGCTTCACTGCCGACGACGATGCCGTTACCATGCGGCTGCGCGACATATGTGCCGACAACCAGCTCGAAGCTCTCTACCGCAAGAACCTTATCGGTGAGCTGAAGCACTGCTGCGGCTTCTGGACTGTCACGGACGGCGGCGGCAAGCCAATCATCTCCGCGTACCCGGCAACCGCAGCGGCGGCAATCTGGGATGACGCGCAGAAGCGCATCAAGGCCGGTCTCGTTGTGGCCGAGTCGAAGAAGATGCCAGGTGACACCGAGCGCGTGCCGACCGTCGTGCACCTGCTCACAGAAGACGCGCTGGTGGTGCTTACGCGCGGCAGCGGCCACTGGGTGGCCGACTACATGGAGCATGGCATGGGTCGCTGTCTCATGGAGCCTATGCCCTACGATGCCACGCTTGAGCGACCGTTCGGCTCCTCGCGCATCAGCCGTTCGGTCATGAGCATCACAGACGACGCCATACGCCAACGCGCCCGCATGGAGGTGGCGTCTGAGGCCGCGACGCTGCCGCAGACCTGGCTGCTCGGCACATACAAGAAGATGATCAACGGGCAGAACAAGTACGACGCGTCGATGGGGGCGGTCAACGAGATCACCAAAGACCCTGACGGAGACTCGCCGACCGTGTGGCAGTCGGCCCAGTTGCAGATGGCGCCGCTCACCGAGTACCTGCGCCAGCTAGCATGCCAAATGTCGGCGGTCACCAATGTTCCGGTGTCTTTCTTCGGCGTGAGCAACGACAACCCATCCTCTTCGGATGCCATCGCTGCATCGCTCGAACCGCTCGTGATCGATGCGAAGAACCTCAACCGCGAGAATGGCAACGCTTTGCGCAACGTGGCCTACATGGCGCTCGCTGTGGCGAACGGCACGGATTACGAGACCGAGCGCGATGCCGGCTACAACCTCAACCCGCGCTTCATGTCCCCGGCCTACCCGTCAATCGTGAGCCTGTCCGACGCCGCGTTGAAGCAGGTGCAGGGTCTGCCGAAGCTCGCCAACTCCGACGTGATGCTCGAAATGCTCGACTACACAGACGAGCAGATCCAGCGCATCAACAGCGACAACAAGAAGGCACAGGCGAGCGCTGCCGTGGCCTCGCTGTTCGAGCCGAAGGAGGGCGAGGATGGCGGAGATACCTCGCAGCCTGCTTAACGAGCTTACGGACGAGATCAACGCGCTATCTGGAATGGCGCAGCGCCAAGCCGGCGACGCGCTCACCCGCTTGGTGGCCGACTGGGAGGCGAGCGGGAACGGCGACATAGCGGCGCTGCGAGAGGCGGCCTACGAGGTGATCGAGACGGCTTGCGGCTACTACGCCGACACCGTTGCGGCTGGCCGCGCCGCCGAGTTCTACGACGCCGTGCGCAAGGCGCAG
>USJB01000237.1 GCA_900554905.1 uncultured Collinsella sp.
TTCATGGGCTGGACGATCATCGCCTTCTTCATTTAGGTTCCTCTCAGTCGCCGTCCCATACGCCGTCGGGGCGCATCCTCGCCATGGCGAGCAGCTGTAACAGCGCCCGCTTGGCGTTGCCCTCGGTGGCCTCCCAGTAGTCGTCGGAAACATCGTCGCCAAGCCTCAAGGCCGCTGCTTTGAGCATCGGTATCGACTCGGCCCCGGTCTTCCCGTAGATTTCGCGGATGCCGCGCTCTCCCAAGCAGTGGTAGTGCCTGGCGTAGTTGTAGGTCACGTTCAGCCAAAGCTCGGTCGTGCCTCCCAGGGCATATGTTCCGCCCGCCATGAGATGCGGAGAATCGACCTCCAACGTCTCGTGCGCCACGGGGTCGCACAGCCTTATGTCGTAGCTCATGAGGCCTCGTCTGCCTTCGCTTTCCTGCGGCGAACTTGGTCATAGTCGATTTCGTCGCGGCACTTTTCGCATACCTCGCCGGCTCGCTTCTTGTTGTCCTTCCAAAACTCGCGCGGGTAGCACGTGAAAAACGGATTGCGGTACGTCCTGCCGCATCTTTCGCACGCCCACTCAAACGAATCGCAGCTCATGAAATCTCGCCCGCCTCGGCCATGGCGATCCTCTCGCCGATGAACCTCATCACGGGCACGGCCATGCTGTTGCCGATCGCCTTGTAGCGCGGGCCGTCGGGGCACTCGTCCGCCGGCTTGCCGCGATACGGAATCTTGGTCCAATCGTCCGGAAAACCCTGAAGACGCTCGCACTCGCGTGGCGTGAGTCTTCGCACAACCATGTCGCCTCCTTCCTCGCTGAAAAGCGTCTGAGTGTTGCTGGTGGAGAGGGTGAGCGACACTTCGTCGCTCACCAGCGCTCCTTTGCCGCCGCCCGCGCATCCGCAGCGGACGAGCAGCGTGCAGGCGCTCACAGGCACACCGACGGCGCGTCGCCGCCAACCTTGAGCGTGCCCACCATGTCGTATCCGATCGCCGTGTTGGCGTTGAGGTCGGCCATCGTTATCGGCTCGTCGATGGGGTACACGGCGGGGTTGTGCCAATCGGCGGTGAGCGTGGGGGACTGCTCGGGTTCCGCTCCTACTCCTCCCGCGCCCGCTCCCTGGTGGTACTTGAAGCCTGCGCTATGAGGGCTTCTTCCAGCCTCTTCGGCAAGGCTCGCCCTCTTTTCCGCGCTCGATTCAAGATCCCCCCGCATGCTCTCCGGCTCAATGAGTACGCCGACGGGGGGGGCAGGCTCCAAGATATCCGACAAGAAAGAGACGGCGGCGTCTTTGGGCCACTCCGAAGAACTGCGCATCGAGTACGCGCCACGCCAGACCGTACCCGAGCTTGTCCATTTCGGACAGGAGCTGTCGGAAAGCCTCCCCATTCTCGCTTGAGAGCGCTCCCGGGACGTTTTCCCAAAGAAACCATCGAGGACGTATCTCACGTACCGCCCGAATGTACTCGAACATGAGTCCTGACTCACCTTGCAACCCCTCCCGTTTGCCCGCGATCGAGAAGGACTGGCACGGGCTTCCGCCAACCACCAGATCCACCTTGTTGCGGTACTTCTTCCAGTTCATCTTGGTAACGTCGCCGATATTCGGAACCTCTGGGTACCGCTCGGCCAACACGGCGCTGGGGAACTCGTCGAACTCGGCGAAGCACGCAGGCTCCCAGCCAAGCGGCTCCCACGCCACGGTTGCGGCCTCTATGCCGCTGAAAAGCGAGACGTACTTCATTGGTGCGCCCCCAATGCTTGCTCGACGAGCATGAAGAAGCGGCGCTCGGCGCTGTCCGACGGGTTGCGCTTGCGCATGTCGGCAATCTTCAGCAGCTCGTCTTCCTCGTAATAGGTGGCATCCCAATCGACCTCGGGCCAGTCGTAGCAGGAGCAGTGCCAGCCCTCAAGCAAGATGTAGCCTTTGTCGTAATAGTCGTCGCTTCTATCGCCGGCATAGATCAGCATGTAGCGCTCTTCGCTGTAATCAGGCTCGCTTTGAGCCGCGCAGATGATGCGCCACGGCTCGATTATTTTCGGCGCCTCGATGGTCTTCATGACTCGTCACCGTCCTCGGCCTTCGGCGGTTTCTGCTCGAATCGACACCACCTTGTTCCGCGCACGTCTATTGCAACGAAATTGTCGTAGCGCTCGCAGCACGTGCGCTCCACGTGGTCGAGGTATGCCCCGCTGTCGCACAAGATGGTCACGCTGTTGAAGGCCTTGAAGCGCGAGTGCACGCATTGGGTGCACGGCGGTGTCATGGCCTTCCTGATCTCCCTGATCGGGTTTTTGAGCTTCATCGTAGGTGCCTCGTTCCTCTTCGCTTGCTCATCGCTGCGCCTCCTCGATGCCCGCGAGCTTCTTGGCGCGGTCGAGCATGTGCACGCGCATGTTGTAATCGCATTCTTCGAGACGATGTTTCTCGCAATAATCGCGGCAGCCGAGATTCACGTCCTCTTCCAGCTTCTCCCAGCTGTCGGGCTTCAGTTCGCCAGCTCGCTCGTCCCACATGCGTATAGCCATCTCCTCGTCCGGAGCGATGCTTCCCCTGGCCTTGCAGCGTGCGCATACGACGGCGTGCTCGGCTTCCTTATAGCGCACGTTCCCGCTTCCGCAGAACGGGCACGGCTTCAGCTCGGTTGTTTTGGCGCTCATTCGCCCACCGCCTTCC
>USJB01000238.1 GCA_900554905.1 uncultured Collinsella sp.
TGACATCGACGCCGCCGCCAAGGCGCTCTCGAGCTTTGAGGGCGTCCGCCGTCGCTTTACCCACGTGGGCGATATCGATGGCATCACCGTGGTCGATGATTACGGCCATCACCCCACCGAGATCAAGGCGACGCTTGCTGCTGCTTCGTCGCTGGGCTACAAGCACGTCGACGTCGTGTTCCAGCCGCACCGCTATTCGCGCCTGCAGGCCCTGTGCGACGACTTTGCCGATGCATTTGCCAATGCCGATAAACTGCTGCTGATTGATGTGTTCTCGGCTGGCGAGATGCCCATTCCGGGTGTCACCTCTAAGATGCTCGCCGATACCGTGCGCGCCAAGCATCCTGGCAAGGAGGTCGTGTACTGCTCCAGCCGTCTTGAGCTCAATCAGGAGCTCGAGCAGATGGTGGGCGAGGGCGACCTGCTGCTCACTATGGGTGCCGGTGACGTTACGACCGTCGGTCCCGAGTTCATTGAGTATCTGACTGCCAAGAAAGACGCTTAAGTCTAATGGGTCTGTTTAACGCCGTCATGGCGCTCTCGGGCATGATCGACACGGATGTGATCGAGGACGAGCGCCTTGCGCGTCATACGAGCTATCGTATCGGCGGCAAGGCCGACCTCTTTGTGACGTGCCATAGCTATCATGCCCTTCGCCGCGCCGTGGCGGTGCTCGATCGCGAGCAGGTGCCGTGGGTCATCATCGGCAAGGGCTCCAATCTGCTGGTTGCCGATGGCGGTTATCGCGGTGCCGTCATTTCGCTCGGACGTGAGTTTCAGCGCACGGTTGTTGCCGATGACGGTTGTACGCTGACGGTCGGTGCGGGCGTGATGTTTGCGCGCCTGGTCAACGATGCCCTGTCGCGTAGCCTCTCGGGCCTTGAGTTTGCCGTTGGCATTCCTGGTTCGGTCGGCGGTGCGATATCTATGAATGCAGGCACACGGACCGAGTGGATTGGCTCGCTGGTTGAGGATGTCGTAACGTTTGACCCGGCATCCGGTATCAAGCATTATGCGGGGTCCGAGATCACTTGGGGCTACCGCGAATGTAGCCTTCCCCGCAATGAGATCATCCTCGAGTGCGTGCTCAAGCTTAAACCGGCGCCCAAGGCCGACATTCGCGAGCGCATGGAGCGGTACCTGACGAGGCGCAAGCGTACGCAGCCCATGGGTCGCGCATCCTGCGGGTCGGTCTTTCGCAACCCGCAGGATGCGAGTGTGGGCAAGCTTATCGAGGATTGTGGATTAAAGGGTTTTTCGATTGGCGGCGCGGAAGTTTCGCCCGTTCACGCTAATTTTATCGTTAATAACGGAACTGCCTCGGCCGATGACGTTGCCGCGGTTATCAGACATGTGCACGGAAAGGTGAGGGAGGCGTATGGCATCGAGCTCAGACCGGAAGTTAAATTCCTCGGCTTCTAGAGCATCGAAACCAACCTTCCGCCGCGCCGGAGGGCGTTCCGGCGCGCCTGCCAAACCTCAACGCAATACCGTCGCGCACTCTAAGTCTGTCGGGCATGCTCGACAGACCAGTCGTCCGGTTGTCGGCTCGCAGCTCGGTAATCGTCCGGCCGCAAAAAAGTCCTCGCGTCCCTCGGTGACGTCAAAGCCTGTTATGGGCGCCAAACCCGCCCGTCCCATGGCAACTCCTAAGCCCTCGACGGGAACTAAAGCGCCGCGTCCAGGTCGCACGCTGGGCGCATCGAAACCGCGCTCGCTGACATCGGTGCCGGCTACCGCCAAGAAGCCTTCGGGTAAAAAAAGCGTCAACCCGTTGTCTTCACTTGGGGCGATGGTAAATAAAACATCAGACGCCGCTTCTGTCGTTGCAGGCAAAGGCAAAATCGTGGGCGGCGTTCTGGCCGCCTTGGCCGTGCTCGTCGTCGTTGCCATCGTGGTGATCAACTCTGGATTGTTTACCGCCACTGATATTCAGATTCAAGGCAGCGAGCATGTGACGAAGCACGATGCTATCCAGCTGATCGATTTGCCCGAGGGAACGTCGCTTTTTAACGTCGATCCCGACCAGATTACCGAGGACCTCAAGCAGAATCCGTGGGTCTCGGGCGTGGATGTCCAGCGTCAGTTCCCGCATACGCTCATCATTACGCCGATGGAGCGCAAGGTCATCGCAATTGCCTATATCAGTTCCGATGACCTTGCCTGGGCCATCGGGGATGATGACACCTGGATCGCCCCACTGTCGACGTCGGTCGAAGTGGACGACCAAGGCAACGTCATCACGACAGGGCAGGGCTCAAATACCTTGACCGGAATCGATGCCGCGCTGGCGCTCGCTAAGCACTATGGCGCGGTGTTGTTGACTGATGTCTCGGCGGATGTCGCTCCGGTTTCCGGCCAGGCAGTGAGCTCCAAGGCCGTTAAGGCTGGCTTGGATTATGTGCGTGGTTTTTCGAGCGAGTTCTTGGGACAAGTCAAGGATATTTCCACGCCTTCGGTCGAAGCCATCTCGGCAAACCTCAATAACGGCATTGAGGTGTCGCTGGGCGATTCGAACGATATCGTCAAGAAGGAGCGCGTAGTCACCAAGCTGCTTTCGCAGGTAGAGGGCGTAACGTATATCAATGTGCGCTCTCCGGGTAACTATACATTTAGGAACGCTCCGACCTCGTAGCGCTGGTTGATGCTTTGTTGAGG
>USJB01000239.1 GCA_900554905.1 uncultured Collinsella sp.
GGCGCGCGAGGCGTTCTACAAGCGCTACAGCGCCGGAAAGTGGAAGATGACGAGCGGCAAGGATATCGTTGTCAACCGCGCCAAGCTGGGCCGCGAGGGTTGTAAAGACGTTATCGCCGCTGCCTACCGCTACAAAGTGGCGCAGCTCGAAGGCTAGCCGACCAAAAACCACCACAAGGGGACAGGCACCTTGTGGTGGTTTTTGTTTTAGGTAGAGAAAGTCAACTGGTTCTGCCGGGGCCGATTGCTCAAAGAGCTCAAGGATGCTCAAAAAACTCAAAGATACTCAAATAAATTATAGATAGTAGGGGCATAATTAAGTTATATGAGTTAAAGGGAGGCTTTATGGCGGCACCGACGGCGTACAGGCAGGCAAATCCATTCACGCCGATGTTCGGACGTGTGCCGGCGTATATGGCCGGTCGTGAGCAAATCATCGATGATATGGTGCTGGCGTTTGAAAATGACGACTCCGATCCCAATCTTTGCTCGGTTTTCTATGGCGCGCGTGGTACAGGTAAAACGGCGCTTTTGGCATATCTGTCGTACCGCGCCCAGCAAGAGGGCTGGATTACAGCGAATGTGACGGCCTCGGAGGGGATGCTCGAAGACATTTTGCAGCGCCTCAACGAATCAGCCGCCCATCTGATCGAAAAGCCCGCTTCTAGGCGTGTGAACAGTGTCGGCATTGCCCCCGTAGGAAGCATGAGCTGGGAAAACATCGATGTTGAATTTGAGGGCGCTAACTGGCGTACCAAGATGAACGCTTTGTTTGCTCAGCTTGAAGCGACTGACACCGGGGTGCTTATCGCCGTTGACGAAGTGGATGCATCGTTTGCGCAAATGACGGAGCTTGTTACTACCTACCAGCACTTTGTAAGCGAGAATAAAAGGGTAGCTTTGCTTATGGCAGGGCTGTCGTTTCGCGTGCTGGCGCTGCTGACGGGAAAATCGACATCGTTTCTTCGTCGCGCGGCTCAACATTCGCTGGGATCAATTTCACCGACTGAGGTAAAAGAAGCGTTTCGACTAACGATTGAGGACGGCGGCAAGACGATTTCTGATGAGGCGATCGACCTCGCTGCCAAGGCGATCGATGGTTTTCCATTTATGTTCCAGTTGGTGGGCTATCGGGCATGGAATGCTTCGCGCCAAGCCTCCGAGGTTTCTATTGAGGATGTCGAACGAGGCGCGAAACTTGCGCAAGAGGAGCTGGAATCGCGAGTTTTTGCTTCAACAGCGGCGGAACTTTCACGAGGGGACCTTGAATTTCTTCGTGCAATGAATCCGGTTGGGACGACGACCAGGCAAGAGCTGGCAGCGAGGCTTAAGAAGAGTTCCGGTTCGATTTCAACGTATAAAAAGCGTCTGGTAGAGGCTGGGGTAATTGAAGAGCCTCTACAAGGACGTTTTGAGTTTGCATTGCCAGGCTTTGGCCGATATGTCGCATCGCTTTACTAGAGGGTCGTTGCTGCGAAGGATCGCTTCGTGTCCCTTTACTGTCTCGATCTGTAACAATAAGCCTGCTTTTAGGGGCCTATCTGTTACAGACTGAGACAAACTGACAGAGTGGCCTTCTGCTCCGCTCAAACCACCACAAGGGGACAGGCACCTTTGTGGTGGTTTTTGTTTTAGGCCGAGGGGAAGGCTTTGACGAGACCGGCGCGCGTTTGCGTGTCGGTCTTTTGGTAGATAGAGCTCAGGTGACGCTGGACCATGCGCATCGAGATGCCGAGCTCCTCGGCGACCTGCTTGAGCGGGCGTTCATCCTGGGTCACGGCTATGAGCACGTCGACTTCGCGCGGGGTGAGAGCGTGGTTGGCGATGAAGGCCTGGCGTTGCTCCTCGATGGTGGGGGCGGCGAGTGCTTCTTCTGCCAGCTGCTCGCGCTCGCGCTCCTGCTCGGTTTGGGGCAGGCGGAACAGGCCCGCGGCTACAAACGCCACACTTGCCGCCACAAGCAGCATGAGCGCGCCGATCATGATGATGGCGACATTGCCCGAGGTCACAAGTGCCAGCGAGATGCCCGACGTAGTGAACGCGCACACGTTGTTGGCTGCGCGGCCCATGCCAGCCCACAGTGCGGGCGTATGCATGCGCGGTGCCAGCTGTGTAAAGGTGGCAGTAAAGAACGTGACAAAAAAGCCCGAGCTCAGGTAAAAGACGACAAGGCCCAGGTTGGGATCGGCGCCGGCTTCCACGGCCAAGATCGAGATGGTGGAAAGTACCGTGACGCCGAGCATGATGAGACCCATGTAGCGACGCTCGGCAAGATCAAAGACGATACCGGCGACGAGACCGCTCGCCGCCAAAAAGAGGCGCGGCCAGGTCTGTACGGCGATGGTGCCGTGGGCGTTGGAGAACGTGACGACGTTATCGAGCGTCGAGAACAGGCAGGCGAGAATCATGACGAGCGCGATACTCCAGCACGCCTGCTTGGCGAGGGCGTGCGAGGGCTCGGCAAAGGGATTGATGGTGGGACTGGGGCCCTCGTTTGCCGCTTGGGTAGTGGCTCTGAGGGCGGAGATGGCGATAGTCGCTGCGCCAAGGACGATGAGCTCTGCGATACCGCCGCAATTGAGCAGGTTGATGGCGAACTGCATCAGGATGCCCGCGGCATAGGCTGCCCCCGCACCGGTGGCAAGC
>USJB01000240.1 GCA_900554905.1 uncultured Collinsella sp.
CACGGTGCCGGAGCCGATGACATGGCCCTCGGGCAGGCCGGACATCTTGATGGCGGCGTAGGTCAGAACGTCGACCGGGTTGGAGACGATGAGCAGAATGCCGTCGAAGCCGGACTTCTTAATCTCGGGGATAATGGACTTAAAGATGCTGACGTTCTTGTTGACCAGGTCCAGGCGGGTCTCACCGGGCTTCTGGGCAGCGCCAGCAGTGACGACGATCATGGCGGCGTCGGCGACATCGGAATAATCGCCGGCGTAGATCTTCATCGGCTCGGCAAACGTCATGCCGTGCGCGATATCCAGGGCCTCACCCTCGGCGCGGTTCTTGTCCACGTCGATGAGGACCATCTCGGAGAACAGACCGCTCTGCATCAGAGCGAACGCCGAAGACGAACCGACGAAACCGCAGCCGACAATAGCGACCTTCTTCTCGTTAACCATTAGAAACTCCCATCTCTCTCCACAAACAAGCCGCCCGGGAACGACCCGAGCGGCTTGCCGTGATCCCAATACATCCAATCGGGACTTTGATTATGCTCCTATTCGCAGCCAAAAATCGACCGTTTACCGAAATTGTTTGCAGAATTCGTAAAATAACTGCACGAAATCGGTTTCGAGCTATTGACGAGCCGAAATAGCTTTCTAATACAGGCCCGCCTCGCGAATGGCCTCGACAGCCAAAGCGATCTGGTCGGGCGGCAAGACCAGCGCCATGCGCACGTGCCCCTCGCCCGAAGGACCAAAGCTCGCGCCCGGCGTCACCACAACGCCGGCCTTCTCCATGAGCTCCTCGCAAAACGCCATGGAATCGGTGCGGCCACCGGGAAGCTTGGCCCACACAAACATAGAGCCATGCGCGTTGGGGCGCTCCCAGCCCAGGCCCTCAAGACCGTCGCACAGGGCATCGCGGCGCTCCTGGTACTTCAGACGCTGCGCCTCGACCTCATCGCGCGGACCGTTCAGGCAGGCGATGGCGGCCTTCTGGATCGGGAAGAACATGCCAAAGTCGATCTGGCCGCGCAGCTTGGCAAAGGCCGAGACCACATCCTCGCGACCGACCAAAAAGCCGATGCGGGCACCGGTGACGTTAAACGACTTGGAGAGCGAGAAGAACTCCACGCCCACATCGAGCGCGCCAGGGTACTGCAGGAAGCTGCCACCCGGCTCGCCGTCGAACACGATATCGGAGTAGGCATTGTCATGCACGATCAACAGATCATGCTCGCGGGCAAAGGCGATAATCTCCTCGTAGACCTCGGGCGTGCCCACCGAGCCGACCGGGTTCGCAGGCAGCGACACGATCATATACTTGGCACGATCGGCGACCTCGGGGTCGATGCCCGCCACATAGGGCAGGTAATTGTGCTCGGCGACCAGTGGATAGTACTCGAGCTTGGCGTCGGCGATCTTGGCGCCCGCCTCAAAGACCGGGTAGCACGGATCGGGAACCAGAATGGTGTCACCCGGATCGAGCAGGGCCAGGCCCAAATGGCCCACGCCCTCCTGCGTGCCGTTGCACGACTGCACCATAGACGGCGTAATGCCCGAAACGCCAAAGCGACGCTCATAGTAATCGCACACGGCTTGCTTGAGCTCGGGCAGGTCGCGCAGGGCATACTTCCACATCTCGGGATCTTGGGCTGCCTGCGTGAGCGCCTCGACCACGTGGTCGTACGGCTTAAAGTCGGGCGTGCCCACGCTCATGTTGTAAATGGTCTTGCCCTGAGCCTCCAGCGCGAGCAGCTTGTTGTTGAGCGAGGCGAAGACCTCCGCGCCAAAGCGGTCGAGACGCTGCGATGCCTGCATGGTGCCACCTTTCGATATGAAAAACGCGGCGCTCCGACAAGAGCGCCGCGCGATACGGGCCATCAGATTGCAAAAGTGTAACGCTTACAACCCCCGTATTGGTTCAATTTAGCCAACCTTAGTCAACTTGATTGAGCGCGTCGATCTGCGCAAGCCACAGACGCGAGCTAGCGTCACTCGGCATACGCCAATCGCCGCGCGGGCTGAGCGTCACCGAGCCCACCTTGGGACCATCGGGCAGACAGCTGCGCTTAAACTGCTGGGCAAAGAAGCGACGGTAGAACGTACGTAGCCACGTGTGGACGGTCTTGGCGTCGTAGACGCCCTCGAAGCTCTTGAGAGCCATGCGGTAGATCTTGCCCGGCTCAAAGCCAAAACGCAGCAGGTAGTAGAGGAAGTAGTCGTGCAACTCGTACGGGCCCACCAAATCCTCGGTCTTCTGCGCAATCTCGCCGTCGCCCGTGGGCGGCAGAAGCTCGGGGGACACCGGCGTATCGAGGATATCGAGCAAGACCTCGGCAATGCGCCCGCCAAAGACATCGGCGGCATAGCGTACCAGATGGCGCACAAGCGTCTTGGGCACGCTCGCGTTGACGGCGTACATGCTCATGTGGTCGCCGTTATAGGTAGCCCAGCCGAGCGCCAGCTCACTGAGGTCGCCCGTGCCAATGACAAAACCGCCAGCCTGGTTGGCCAGATCCATCAGAATCTGCGTACGCTCGCGCGCCTGGCTGTTCTCGTAGGTCACGTCCTGCACGGCCGGATCATGCTCAATGTCCTTGAAGTGCTGCTCCACAGCCGCGTGGATCGAAACCTCGCGGAAGCTCACACCC
>USJB01000241.1 GCA_900554905.1 uncultured Collinsella sp.
CCCTATTGCTGTATAAAGCAATAGCGTTGCGGGTTTTTTCATTTGTCAGATTAGCTGACAAGCTCTCCCAATTCGGAACTCACTGCGTCCCGAATTGGGCTGGACACATTGCCGCAGGTAGCTGCAGATCCTCAATCCAAAGTACAAGAGGTGTTTCCCATGGCAGACAGACCGAAAACAACACTGCGCGACTGCATCTATGGGCTCGCCGTCGGCGACGCGCTGGGCGTTCCCTACGAGTTCAGACCTCGTGGCGCGTTCGAATGCACCGACATGGTCGGCTACGGCACGCATGGGCAGCCCGCCGGCACCTGGAGCGATGACACGTCCATGACGCTTGCTACCTGCGACTCGATTAGGGAGCTTGGGCATATCGACACCGCAGACATGCGCGACAAGTTCGTAGGCTGGATTGCCCGTGGCGAGTATACGATCGACGGCGTTTTCGATTACGGCGGCACGACTGCTCGCGCCCTGCACACCGGCAAAGGTGGCTCCGGCGAACGCGACAACGGCAACGGTTCGCTCATGCGCATCGCGCCCCTGGCGTTCACCGATGCGACAGACGAAGAGGTCAGCATGGTCTCCGCGATAACGCACGCCCACAGAACGTCGGCCGACACATGCATCATATTTGTCGAGCTGATGAGGGATGTGATGAACGACGCGCTCCCCTCATGGGTGTTCCAGCTGAAAGACGTGCCCGAGCACGAAATCAGGTCAGGTGGCTTCGTTCGCGACACGCTTAAGGCAGCCACCTGGTGCTTCGTCAACACTAGCAGCTACGAAGATTGCGTGCTTGCCGCCGTCAACCTGGGCGACGACACCGACACCACCGCAGCCGTCGCCGGCGCCCTCGCAGGCACGGCCTACGGTATCGAGGCCATCCCGCAGGAGTGGATCGATACCTTGCGCGGTAAAGAGCTGATTGAGAACTGCTTGTTTTAGGGTGCCATTCAATAAATAAGGCAGGAGGCATCATGGAGAGGAAGATCGCGAATATTGACGAATTCCAAGTGGACGAGAACGAGGTCCCGATGCTCCCAGCGGAACTAAGGGAGGAAGGAAACCTTTACGTCCTCCCCGACGGGCGTTACCTCCCCTGCGGACTCTACAGGACCGCGGGCGGCGATTCGCTCATTTATGAGCCATCCGAACTCAGCTTCTTCGGACAGATGCTTGCTCAGCTCAAAGTGGAATAAAGGCTTGACCTTCAGTTCGATTGCTACCGCGAGATCACGATGCGAACGCTTCTCAATAGAGCCCGGTCGCCAGCAAGATCAGCTCAGCCTTGAAAACAACCCGCACGGGCTACGTCCATGCGCTCCCAACGCCCGCGCGCCAGTCGTTCAGCCATACCCCGGTGCGCTATACTGAATATGGACGGCGGGCAGAGTATCGCCGTTCATTTCATTGAAGCGTATGCCTTTGCGCGCAAAAGGACGTGGGCCTCGGTTCTTAACCAGGGTGCACGTCCTTTTGCAGCGTATTATCTTATCGGAGAGTAGCGGCGAGGCGAAGTCCATTAAGTAGAAAAGACGGTTCCAACCCCAGACCGAGCCCAAGGCGGAACCGCCATGCAGCTACATTTTATCAGTCCTTCGGGATGGATCTGGTGCCGATAGAAAACGACCAAGAGGCAAAAGATGCCCGGCGCGGGCACTCTCACACATGGGCCTCCGCGGGAAGGTCGCCGTCGATGACGGCATATGGCCGACTGCCCCGATCCTCCCAGCTTGCACAAACGTAGTCGTATTTCTCGAGCTATACGTTATCGTTGTCAATCCAGGCGGGTGTGAACTCGGCCCAGCCGAACATGTCCTCGCAGCGCTTCCCGCCAATGACTTGCTGAGTGGCGTCAACGGTATCGAAGAAGAACCTCATTCCATGACAACCCAGCTGGACGTTGGGCAGCTCAACAGAATCAGTGATGTATTCTCTGAACCTATCATCCAGCCCCACTGTAGGTTCCGCCCCAAAGCTCGTCATATCGTGTTCTCTTTCTTATATCAAATTGCTTCCCAACGGCCGAGCAATCGCGCTCTACAAGATGCATCCCTTGGGGGCTTCGCACTTGCACGGCTCCCCGGTCTTAAGGGCCTTCTCAACCGCAGCAACTATATACTCGTCTGCCATGGTAGAAAGACCCCACGGGATAAAGCCGAAGCGCCCCATGTGCGCCTCTATCGCTTCGTCAGCAGTCTTTATATCGACTTTCTTCATCTCACCATCTCTCTATCCAGCTAATCGGACCTCGCGAGTGGTCTTGGAAACGGCCCACCCATCACCTCAAACGATTCGTCCTTAGCGTCCTTCGTGCTTGATCGTCCGATAAATCAACACTACCCCGAAACACGATACAACTCGTAATTTCAATGAGCATTATGGGCCATGCGTACCCAGGTATTTCACGCATGCCCATGATGGGCATTTCCATAGTGAGTTCCATAAAATCCCGACTATGGACGGACGGGCCACGGTTGACCGCGTTGCTTCAGAATGGAAAATATAGACAAGGTAAGTAGTAGCACAGTCTGGAGTGCCCTTGATGGAGGAGACCCCGGTTCAAATCCGGGCGCTTGCCGACAGCCGTCCCCCGGGACGGCTTTTTATTGCCGATTTGAG
>USJB01000242.1 GCA_900554905.1 uncultured Collinsella sp.
CGGCATCATCGCGGCGGGCAATCATATCCGAAAACAGCATCTGGCGCTGCAGGTTGTCGACGAAATCGCGCCCGTCGCCCAAAAGCTCCCAAAGCGAGCGAAGCCACGACGAAGGCGTCTTGTAGTCGATACCCATTGAAACCCCGGCTTCCGCCGCATCATGACGGCACAGGTCGAGCTCGGCAAACGTTGGTGCCAGCAACACGGCACGCCCGTGACGGGCAATAAGGTCGGCAAGCAGCGCCGACTCGGCATCGCTCAAATCCGTGCCGGTATTGGTGGTATAGATTCGAACAGGCATGGTCCTCCGCTCAAACCGTTCGCAATAATCAATGCATCCATCCTACCCGCCCACGCGGACAGATTTGCCCCACGCCAACAGATTTGATCCCTTGGGGACGGAGGAAAACGGATCAACGAGGGGGTCAGTCTAACCCGGTGATCCGTTTCCCCCGTCCCCGAGGGATCAAAAAACCGCCCCCGAAGGGACGGTTCTGCGCAATTTATTTTTGCCGCTGGCCTACTCGCCATCCTCCAACTTAATGAGGATCTTGCGGTAGCCACCGTACTCGCCGTTCAGCGCCTTTGAAACGCGGCTCACCGTGGTGGACGAAGCGCCGGTGCGGGCCTGAACCTCAACATAGGGCTCGCCCTCATCCAGATAGCGCGCGACCTGCAGGCGCTGAGAAAGATCGCAAATCTCGCGCGGCGTGCAGATATCGGTCAAAAACGCTTGGATATCCTTCTCGTCGTCCAAAAGGCTAAATGCGTGGACCAGCTGCTTGACATCAGGCTTGTCAAACATGTTCTCGATATTCATCGATCACCGCCAAACCCGCCAAAAGGCATCGAAGTTGATACTGACATCGGGCATCGTTCGCCCGTCCTATGCAATAGGGCAACGCCTGTGGCTTTTGCCCGTAGCAGTGTAGCACACCACCAAACTAAAGCGACAAGACTCTCTGCCAGCGGCGCGTTTTTCAGGACGAACGCCGTTTAGAAACCATATGCGCACGTAAGCTCCACGAATATTTGAGACAATGGGCGCCCAAACACCGCGGCGTGCCCGCGCAACCATCCAGGTCGCCGCCGCAAGCCGCTTCACGCGACGCCAGCAACCCCGGCGCAAGAAAGGATTCACGCCATGCGCTTTATGCTTAACTGGCTCTTCACCTCGATCGCCATCGCGATCGCCACGTTCCTCGTCCCCGGTATCCAACCCTTCGGCTTTGCCGAGGCTTGGGTCTGCTTTGCCTTCGTGGGACTGTTCCTCAACATCGTAGATTCGTTCGTCAAACCGTTCCTCACGGTCATCTCGCTGCCGCTCACGATCATTACGCTCGGCATTTTCCAGCTCGTGCTCAACAGCTTTATGCTGGAGCTCGCCAGCTACCTGTCGGTCAACCTGTTGGGCGTCGGTATCTCCATCGCCGGCTTTGGCTCGGCCTTTATGGGCAGCATCCTAGTGTCCATCATGCGCAGCATCCTCGATAGTATTGCCGAAGAGTAGAACGCCCCCGACACGCAAACGCATCGGACCAAATCAAAGGCCGCCCATCGCAAAAATGGGCGGCCTTCTTATTTGCCAAGTCTCAGAGGGCAAGAAAATCTACCATTTCCACCCCGTCCCCACATGGCAGGCGTGGGTTAGATGACATAGTCGTAGCCATGGTTGGGAGCGACAAGTTGATCGAGCGTCACGCCGTCGAGGTAATCGTTGATGAGCTTGTCCAGGTTCTTCCACACGTCGAGCGTGGGACACTCATCAGATCGCGAGCAGCCCTTGCAGTCGCCATCCAGGCAGGCGACCGGCGCCAGACTGCCCTCGGTCAGGCGCAAGATCTCGCCCACCGTGTATTGCTCGGGCGGGCGCGTGAGCACATAGCCGCCGCCCTTGCCACGCATGCCCGAAAGCATGTTGGCGCGCACGAGCGTAGCCAAGATGTTCTCGAGATATTTCTCGGAAATCCCCTGTCGCGCCGCGATCTCTTTGAGCGGGATGCGACCGGCCGCCTGGTGCTCGGCCAGATCGACCATAACGCGCAGGGCGTACCTGCCCTTAGTAGAAACCAACATATATATTGCTGCCTTTCGGTCTTTTAGTCCGTTGAAATTCTAGCCGAAAAAATGGGTTTGAAAATACCCGTTCCGGTCAAGATGGTTAATCGACTCGTAATAATCTTCTATTTCCTATTGCATTACTAGGCTTTAGTGTCTACTATGCTTGCCAACAGCTAAACGAACAACCTATAAGGTTTATGGGTTTAGCTGCTAGACACACCGTAAAACCACACGGTATCCAGTCATTTGAACACTTTGGAGGTTCACCATGAGCAATGTTTACACGTCCATCGATCAGCTTATCGGCCACACCCCGCTTCTGGAGCTCACCCACTTTGAGGCCGACGAGGACCTCAAGGCTCGCGTGCTCGTCAAACTGGAATACTTCAACCCCGCCGGCTCCGTCAAAGACCGCGTCGCCAAGAACATGATCGACGAGGCCGAGAAGGCCGGCAAGCTCGTGCGCGGCGGCGACTACACCATCATCGAGCCCACGAGCGGCAACACCGGCGTCGGCATCGCCTCGGTAGCGGCCGCCCGCGGCTACAAGGTGATCA
>USJB01000243.1 GCA_900554905.1 uncultured Collinsella sp.
AAGTCTGCACCCATGGCAAGGGCGAGCGTCATGTGGTAATCGTAGACGATGCCGCCATCGGAGCACACGGGCACGTAGACGCCGGTCTCCTCGTAGTACTCGTCGCGAGCACGGCAGACGTCGATCAGCGCGGTGGCCTGGCCACGGCCGATGCCCTTGGTCTCGCGGGTAATGCAGATGGAACCGCCGCCGATACCGACCTTGATGAAGTCGGCACCGCAGTCGGCCAGGAAGCGGAAGCCCTCGGCGTCGACGACGTTGCCGGCACCGACCTTGACGTCCTCGCCGTAGTTGGCGCGGATCCACTCGATGGTGCGCTTCTGCCACTCGCTGAAGCCCTCGGAGGAGTCGATGCACAGGACATCGGCACCGGCCTCGATGAGCAGCGGCACGCGCTCGGCATAGTCGCGGGTGTTGATACCGGCGCCGACCATGTAGCGCTTGTCGTTATCGAGCAGCTCGTTGGGGTTGGTCTTGTGGCTGTCGTAGTCCTTGCGGAAGACAATGCCCATGAGGTGATCGTTGTCGTCAACGATGGGCAGGGCGTTGAGCTTGTTGTCCCAGATGACGTCGTTGGCAACCTTGAGGCTGATGTTCTTGTCGCCCACGATGAGCTGCTCACGCGGGGTCATGAACTCGGAGACCTTCGTCTGGTGGTCATCGCGACTGGGGCGATAGTCACGGCTGGTGACGATGCCCAGGAGCTTACCCTTGGGAGTGCCGTCGTCGGTGACCGGCATGGTGGAGTGACCGGTCTTCTCCTTGAGCTCGATGACCTGCTCCATGGTCATGTCGGGGGTCAGCGTGGAATCGGACTGAACGAAGCCGGCCTTGTGATCCTTGACGGCCTTGACCATAGCGGCCTCGGACTCGGCACTCTGAGAACCGTAAATGAAGGACAGGCCACCCTCGGTAGCGAGCGCGACACCCATGTCGACGCCCGAGACGGACTGCATGATGGCGGAAACCATGGGGATGTTCAGGGTGATTGCCGGCTTCTCACCGCGCTTAAAGCGGGTTAGCGGCGTCTTAAGAGAGACGTTGTTGGGGATGCACTGCGAGGACGAGTAACCAGGGACCAGCAGATACTCCGAAAACGTGTGGGACTCACCGGGAAAGAACGTAGCCATGTTTCTCCTTTTTCCATGCGACCGGTCGGCTGCAGGCCTCGTAGGACCCAGCCCAACCTTGGGCGCCCAATACTGGGGAAGTATCTTAACGCACTTTGACTGCTACAATGCATGATTTAAGAAGAGCACACGAGGGTTTGACGCAGGCTTTGCGTTTGCCCAGCAAACACTTTAGCGGGAAGACGTGGAGCGTATGAAGTACAAGACGACGGCAAAGTTGGTCATTCAAGCGTGCGACAAGGATTTGCCGGGCGTGTTCGGCCACGGCTGCGTCTTGCTGCTGCAGGGTATTGCCCGCGAGCACTCGCTCAACCGCGCCGCCAAGAGCATGGGCATGGCGTATTCCAAGGCATGGCGCATTGTGAACGAGGCCGAAGGTCAGCTGGGCTGCAAGCTCATCGAGCGCGACGGCGCCCGCGGATCCACCCTCACCCCCGCCGGAGAGCGAGCCATAGCGGCCTACGAGGAGCTGCAGGCCGACATCAACAACGTCATCGCCACCAAAGCCAACGACCTCATCGCCAGCATCAAAGAGTAGCCAATTTGGGACGGGGCTTTTAGCTACCCAACCCTTCTCATAAGTTGCGGTGAAATAGGGACTGTTTATGCGGTTAAAGCCGTAAATCAATCCATATTTCACCGCAACTTATGGAGTCGAGGATGATTTAGCTAGTTGCGGAGGGCGTTGTCTAGGGTGGCGGCCACGATCAGGGGGTTGTCGGTGCCGGCGAAGAGGCGAATGGTGTTCCCCTGTTTGCCGCGTGGGGCCGAAAGGCGCGTTGTTGGGCCGCCGGCGGGTGATGTGCGGAATTCGTCCGGCAAAGCATCGATCAGCTCACCCGCGCTGCATTCGATGAGGTCAAATTCAACTGCCGGGCCAAAGCCATGCTCGAGGATTCCCGTTGCAACCGCATGGTCGGGATGCGAGCTCAGCCCGGGATAGCGCACGTTGCGTACCATCTCATTGGCGGCCAGATACTCGGCCAGCGCACGGGCACGGTCGAAATGTGCCTGCATGCGGACATCGAGCGAGTCCAGTCCCCGCTCCAGCACAGCGGCCTCGTCAGCAGTCAAATCAAGCTTGGCCAAGCCACGGCCCTCAAGCAGGGCATGCGCGCACTCGGCCGCAGCGTCCACACGATGGCGCTTGAGCTGCGAGCGCGCGACCGATACGGCAACCAACTTGCGCGGAGCATCACCGGCGCACACGCGATCGAGCGCCTCGAGCGACAGCGCGACACCCAGCCGCAGCGAATCGCACCCAAAAGCTGACGCCACGGTGTTGTCCACAACCAGCAGCGCATGGGCCTCGCGCGCCGCCCGACCCAGCGCGCGCAGATCGGACACACGCAGACCAAAGCCACCGATTGAGTTCACAAACCACCACAGGTGCGGTCCCTCAGCATCAAACGAAGCATCGAAGCCCTCGGACGCAGCAGCAAACGCATCGGCGGACGGATCCTCCACCAGC
>USJB01000244.1 GCA_900554905.1 uncultured Collinsella sp.
AAGGTGGCACGCAGGCCGCCGTTGGGGAAGCTGGAGGCGTCCGGCTCGCCCTGGATGAGGTTCTTGCCCGTAAACTTGGTAATAGCGGTGCCGTCGTGGTTGGGCTCCAGGAAGCTGTCGTGCTTCTCGGAAGTAATGCCCGAAAGCGGCTGGAACCAGTGTGCGTAGTGCGTCGCGCCCTTGGAGATGGCCCAGACCTTCATGGCGTGGGCAACGGCGTTGGCCACATCCAGGTCGAGCGGCTCACCGCCCTCGAGGGTTGCAGCAAGGCGCTTCCAAATGTCCTTGGGGAGGTAGTCCTTCATGACTTCCTCAGAGAACACCATGGTCCCGAAGCGGTCAGTAAGTTCGGCCATACGGAACTCCCTTCGTATCGGCACCGCGTGAGAAGCGGTGTTGATTACTAACGAACGAGTCATAGATTAGGCTCGTCGTGTTTCCGCAACATTACCGTTATGTTGCTGTCGCGAAACCAATCAATGAGGTTAACGCATCGCGGCGGCATTGCCACCCTCAACAGCCAATCAACTGTATAAATTGCAGACCTCTCCCCATAGTTTAAGGGTAGTCAATTTGGGATGGGCTCTATTAACTGGTATTTCGCATCAAATACCATTCAATATAGTCCGATCTTAGATTGACTACCCCGTTATAGGAAATGCCGATAGCGAAGCATTTTCGATTGGTATCCCCAAATAGCGAGTGAAACTCCACCGTAACACAGTGGTGCTGTAGAATCCTTACAACACATCACACTATTAAGTATCTAAAGGAGCACGATATGCGCGTCGACGAGGTTTTTAAGCAGGCAGCATCCCAGGGCACCGCGCCCGTTTCGTTTGAGATGTTCCCGCCCAAGGGCGAGCTCACCCTCGACACGGCTCGCGAAGTGGCAGGCAATCTGTGCAAGCTTTCGCCGAGCTTTGTCTCGGTCACCTGCTCGGCCGGCGGCTCGGGTAACGGTGCCACCACCGCCCCCATCGCGCATATGATTACGAGCGAATTCGATATACCCTCGGTGGCACACCTTACCTGCGTGGGCCGGTCGCACGCCGATATCGCCGCCAAGATCGACGAGTATCGCTCGGCCGGCGTGGAAAACGTGCTGGCCCTGCGCGGCGACCTGCCCGCTGGCGCGACCGAGGACGACAAGCCCGCCTCGGACTACGCCTACGCCCGCGACCTCATCCCCGAGCTCGTCGACGCCGGCTTTTGTGTGGGCGCCGCAGCCTACCCCGAGGGCCACATTGCCTGTGAGGATCTCAACCTCTCGGTCGAGCACCTCAAGCAAAAGCAAGACGCCGGCGCGAGCTTCTTTGTGACACAGCTCTTTTTTGATAACGAGTGCTTCTATCGCTTCCGCGAGCTTGCCGACAAGGCCGGCATCACCGTGCCCATTACCGCGGGCATCATGCCGTTTATGGGCAAGTCGCAGATCAGCCGCATGGTCTTTATGTGCGGCGCGTCGCTGCCCTCCCCCGTCATCAAGATCCTCGCCAAGTACGAGAACGACCCCGAGAGCCTGCAGGCAGCCGGCGTGGATTATGCCGCCCACCAGCTTTGCGACCTCAAGGAGCACGGCGCTGACGGCCTGCACCTGTACACTATGAACCGTCCTGCGATCGCCGCGACCATTATGGAGCGCCTGGGGTAATGGAAAAACCGCACATCGATACAATCGCTGTCGAAGTGCCGGCCGACCTTGCGTCGCCGGCGCTTTACCGTATCGACGCTGCTCACCACCCTCGTGTCGACCGTGCCGAGATGCTGCGGTATCTGGGTTACGGCGGCCAGCAGATTGAGCCCGAGCTGTCACGACGTATTGAGCTTGTGGTCGAGCGTCTGGAACTGGACATTGAGCCTCGTGGCGTGCGCCGCGTGTTTGCCGTCGATGCCACGGGTGTGGACGAGCAGGGAGAACCTTGCATTCGTCTGGTCGGCACCAACGTTGAGCTGCGCGGTCGCGATATCTATCGACATCTCAAAGACGCCCGCCTGGCGGCGCTCATGGCATGTACCCTCGGGATGTCTGCCGAACGCCGTCTGCGAACCACCGGAACCCAGCAACCTCTGGAAGGCGCCGTGCTCGACGCCGCATGCTCTGCCTATGTAGAAGCCGCCGTCGAGCAGATGGACCAGCAGGTCAAGGCTACGGCCGCTGCACACGGGCTCGCCGGCAACTGGCGCTTCAGTCCCGGTTATGGCGACTGCCCGCTCTCTGCCCAGCGCTCGATCGTGGATGCACTCAACGCCACGCGCCTCATTGGACTTACCGTCACCCCCACCAGTCTGCTCATGCCCACCAAGAGCGTGACCGCGGTGATCGGCCTGTTTGACGGCGAGGTCCACGACGCCCAGAGCCGCCCCACCTGCAATATCTGCCGCATGCGTGAGCACTGCCGCTTCCGCGCCGCCCACACCACCTGCTATTCCAGCCATTAGGAGCCTCCGATGTTTACTCCGCTTATCACTCATGATCTGGACGGTGCCGCGCTGGCGGCGCCCGTTGATGCCGCACGTCGCAATGGCGCTGCATACAAGACGCGCACAATCGACGACCTTCGCATTAAGGACGATCGCCTGCGCGCCGCCATCG
>USJB01000245.1 GCA_900554905.1 uncultured Collinsella sp.
CGGTGCAGACGATAGCGACGACCTTGCCAGGCATCTCCATCACGGACTCGTAGGACTTAGGAATCTGCAGGCAGTAGACGATGAAGAAGGACAGGCAGGCAGACCAGCAGGCAGCAGCGAGCTTCGTGGAGACCTGTGCGTACAGGACCTTGCGGAAGGACTTGTTGCGGAAGGTGGAGATTACGTCGATGAAGAACTTCTTGATACCCTCGCCGACGCTCTCGATCTTCTCCTGAGCGACCTCCTCAGGGGTGTGCTCCCACGTGGACAGGTACACACAAAGCAGCGAGATTGCCATGACCGAAGCGTTGATCGTAGCGATGATGAAGTAGCTGAACGGGTTGGTCTCGCCGAAGGTGCCAAAGCCGAAGCCCACAAGTGCAGCCATCAGGAAGCCGGCGGCGTTACCAAAGAGATGCTTGTAGCCGGTGAGGTACGTACGCTCCTTGAAGTCGTCGGTCATCTCGATGGTAAGCGGCGACAGGTTGGCGGTGCAGAACGTATACGCGACGTTGTAGATCAGGTACAGCACAAAGTAGTACGGGAAGCCAAACGGCGTAGCCACGAAGATGAGCGGCTCGGCGATCATCATCGGGATGGCCAGCAAGATCCAGAAACGACGACGACCAAAGATGCGGCCAATCTTGGTGGCATAGAAGTTATCGGCCACAAAGCCCATCAGCGGGCAAAGAATAGCGTTGACATAGATGGCAAACGAGCTGATCAGTGCAGCCTCGCCTGCGGACAGGCCACACTCCGTGGACAGGAACAGCACCATGTAGCTGTGCGTAAAGGTCAGGGCACCGGAATTGAGCATACCGCCCATACCAAAGCCCAAGCGCGTCCAGAATGTGATCTTACGCTTTTTTCCAATCTTATTAGTCATCGAGCTCCCTCTCTTTTCTCGATTGTCTTGTAACAAGACATTTGAGTCCACACTGACATCTGTCTGCCCAGCATTCAGGGTGAACGTTTAGTTAGATTATGCGCGATTCCTTACGAAAGGTGAACGTTCACTTGCATATTATCCCCGAACGGTCGATTTTTACCGCTGAACGGACACAATTGAGATCCTCACACCTATTTTCTGCTGGTAAAGGTGCCATGCTGGACAGCCATGAGATAGGTGAACGTTTATCAGATTTTCTAACATATTCACTTAACCACGAAACGAAAAAGCCCCGCCGGGAACACTCCCGATGGGGCCGATGACATCTCGCTATGCTTGGGCGCACTTGCCGCTACAAGCAGACGCCGTCCTTCCAGATACTGATCTCGTGACAGCCACGGCGCTCAGCACTCGTGAGCTTACCGCTCGCCGTCTGTAGCACCAGCTGGTACAGATCGTGGGCAGCCTCGTCGAGCGTGCGCTCACCCGTGGCAATCACGCCAGCGTTAAAGTCCATCCAGTTGGCCTTGTGGTCGCACAAACGCTGATTGGTGAACACCTTGAGGGTAGGCGCCGGCGCGCCAAACGGTGTGCCGCGGCCGGTCGAGAACAGAATCACGTGGCAGCCGGCAGCCGTCAACGCCGTGGTGGATACCATGTCGTTGCCCGGACCGCACAGCATGTTCAGGCCGTGTTTATTTGCCTGGCCGGCATACGGCAGCACGTCGACGATGGGGGCAGATCCGCCCTTTTGCACGCAGCCGCAGCTCTTGTCCTCGAGCGTGGTAATACCGCCGTCCTTGTTGCCGGGACTCGGGTTCTCATAAACGACCTCGCCGTGGCTAATAAAGTAGTCCTTAAATCCATTGAGCATGTCGGAGGCAGCGTTAAAGACCTGCTCGTTCTCGCAACGGTCGAGCAGGATGCTCTCCGCGCCAAACATCTCGGGCACCTCGGTAAGCACCGACGTGCCGCCACGGGCGACGACCATATCGCTCACGCGACCGATCGTGGGGTTGGCGGTAATGCCCGAAAGACCGTCGGAGCCGCCACACTTAAGACCAATGACCAGCTCGGAGACCGGAATGGGCTCGCGCTTGGACTGCTTTGCCAGGTCTGCCAGCTCGGCCAGAATCTTGTGGCCCTCGATTTGCTCGTCGGCTACATCCTGGCAGGTGAGAAAGCGAACGCGCTCGTGATCGAAGTCACCGAGCTCGTCGAGCACCTGCTGGTGTGTGCAGTTCTCGCAACCGAGCGACAGGAACAGCACGCCGGCCGCATTAGGGTGACGCGAGAGCGCCACCAGCAGACGACGCGTCTGGACATGGTCGGCGCCGGTCTGCGAGCAACCGAACGGATGCGGGAAGTAGTAGACGCCCTCCAGCGAGCCATCGACCAGATCCTGGGCCTGCTCGCACATGGCACGGGCGACTTCGTTGACACAGCCGACCGTGGGGATGATCCACAGCTCGTTGCGCGTCGCGGCACGACCGTCGGCGCGGCGGAACCCCATAAAGGTCTCGGGCTCAACCGACTCAACGACCGGATGCGTGGGGTTGTAGGTGTACTCGACCTCGCCCGAAAGGTTGGTCTTCACATTGTGCGTGTGGAGCCACTGACCGGGCTGGACATCGCCCGTCACATGGCCGATAGGAAGGCCGTACTTGATGACGTCCTCCCCCGCGGCAAT
>USJB01000246.1 GCA_900554905.1 uncultured Collinsella sp.
CGTGACGTCCGAGAATTTCTATTGGGCAAATCGCCTGATCGGCGCCTTGGCCGATGTTCGCTTCCATGAGTGCGGCCGCGCGGTCGAGGATTATCAGGAGAAGGTCGGCGGCATGGGCCACAGGCAGATTCACGACGTTGATGCTGTCGTAGCCTCGCTGCCCGAGGCCGAGGTGTCTGCCGAGCTCGCCCGCGCCAACGAGGCCTTTGCCGAGCTCGTGCGCGTGGAGACCGATGCCCTGTTGGGCAAAGTGCTCTACACCACGAGCTGTGCCATGAAGAACTCTTTCGCGATGAACGACAACGTAAGGTAAAGATAACCTTGCAACGAGCGAGCGGGACAAACGCCGTCAAAGGCTTTGCCCCGCTCGATTTCTATCCCGGCGACAAACGATTTTGTGTCGTTCGCCCAATCTTGGGTACAAGAAGGCCAATGCAATTGTTCATGATTGGAGTCAACCATGGTTATGAAACTCGATCAGCTTGTTAACGGTGCCATCAACGTGGGCTTCGGTGCCGCCGCCGTTGCCGTCGAGGGCGGCAAGAAGGTTCTCGACGACCTCGGTACCAAGGGTGAGCAGGTCCGCAAGGATGCCGGCACCCCCGATATCGCCCGCAGTGTATCCGACATGTTCGAGCAGGCGGGTGGCACCATCTCCGACCTGACCGAGCGCCTGGGCATGCAGGGCGAGACTGCGGCACAGCGCGTGCTCGACGAGCTCATCCTGGCCCGCGTCCGCGTTATGACCGCCCCCGAGCGCACGGCCTTCTTGGCCCATGTGCGCGACATCGTCGATTCGGTCGAGGATAACGTGACCTCGGTGCCCGTCGAGTCTGTCGAGCCCGACGATGCAGAGGACACCGAAGAGGCCGAGTAGCAGCGCAGATGGCAGATTCCACCACCGATTACAACAATCTAGATCCTCTGGGTGACGAGGCGGCGGTTGTCGATGAGGTCGACGCCGCCGTCTCGGGCGCTCGCAAGAAGCCGCGCGCTGTCGATATGGTGCCCGAGGAGCCCGACGCGATGGCGCCGGACGAGGAATACCAGCTCACGCCGGCGGGTCGTCGCGAACGCATCGGGCAGATTGTTCGCCTGGTCAAAAAGTACCGCGTGTGGGATAACCTCACGCCGGTTCGTTTGCGCCGCCTGCTCGAGGAACTCGGCCCCATGTTCGTCAAGATGGGGCAGATTCTGGCCAACCGGTCCGAGATTCTGCCGCAACGCTTTTGCGACGAGCTGCGTCGTCTGCGCTCCGACGTGGAGCCTGTGCCGTACGAGGTCGTACTCAGTTGTCTGGAAGAAGAATACGGCCTGCGCCTGGGGGAGATGTTCGATGCGATCGACCCCAACCCGCTTGGTAGCGCATCGCTCGCGCAGGTGCACCGCGCTCGTCTGGTGACGGGCGAGGACGTGGCCGTCAAGGTGCAGCGCCCCGGTGCGCAGCAGGTTATGGCACAGGACATCGATATCATCCGCTCGGTGGTGCGTATCGTTTCCAAGTTCGTCAACACCGATCAATTCGTTGACCTGCACGGCGTGGTCGAGGAGCTGTGGACCTCGTTTCGCGAGGAGACTAACTTTTTGGCCGAGGCCAAAAACCTCAACGATTTCTACGACTTCCACAAAAGCGTGCATGGCGTGTCGTGTCCCAAGTCCTATCTTGATCTGTGCACCGAGCACGTCGTGGTCATGGACTACATCGACGGCATCTCGATTGCCGATCCCGAGCGCCTGGTAGCTGAGGGCTATGACCTGGAAAAGATCGGCTCGGCGATTGTCGAGGACTATTCGACGCAGGTGCTCGACGACGGCTTTTTCCATGCCGACCCGCATGCGGGAAACATTATCCTCAAGGACGGCATCGTCTACTTTATCGACCTGGGCATGGTCGGGCGCATGTCGAGTCACGACCGCGGTATCGTCAAGGACATGATTTTCGCCGTGGCCGAGGGTGACGTGCCCAAGCTCAAGGATTCGCTCATGCGCTTCGCCGTGACGCGCGGCGACTCGGCTGAGCTCGATCATTCGGCCTTTTTGTCCGATTTGGACTTTATCGTGGCTGACTTTGCGGGCCTTGACCTTAAGGACCTGGATATCGGTGAGTTTTTGACCTCGCTGTTAAACCTCGCGCGCAAAAATGACGTTGAGCTGCCGAGCGTGGTGACGATGTTCGCCCGCGGCATGGTGACGCTCGAGGGCCTGCTGACCGAGTACATGCCCAACGTCAACATGATCCAGATCATCCAGACGCACATCAAAAACGAGAAGAGCACCTACGCCCGCATGCGCGAGATGAGCCGCGACTTTGCAGCGAGCAGTTATCGCGCGGCGAAGGGCTCGCTCGAGGCGGCCGAGTATCTGGGCTTGGCTTCGCGTATGCTCACGCGCGGCCAGCTTAAGGTGAACACGCAGATCATGAGCAGCGATAAGGCGCTGCGACAGCTGGGTGGAATTATCGACCGCATGTCGATGGCAATTGTGATCGCCGGCCTGTTTATCGGTTCGTCGGTGGTGTACTACGCGCGCATCGAGCCGGTTGTGTTCGGTATCCCGGTCATTGGCTTTATGGGC
>USJB01000247.1 GCA_900554905.1 uncultured Collinsella sp.
TCGATGTTCAGGTTAAGCGCTTCCATGCCTACAAGCGCCAGCTCATGAACATCATGAAGGTGATGGACATCTACAACCGTCGCATCGCCGATCCCAACTTCCACGTGACGCCGACGACCTTCATCTTTAGCGGCAAGGCCGCCTCGAGCTACACCTTTGCCAAGGAGACCATCCGCCTCATTAACTCCGTGGCCGAGGTCATCAACAACGACCCGCGCGTCAACGAGGTCATGAAGGTCTGCTTTATCCCCAACTTCCGCGTGAGCAACGCCCAGCTCATCTACCCTGCCGCCGAGATCTCGGAGCAGATCTCCACGGCCGGCAAGGAGGCCTCGGGCACGTCCAACATGAAGCTCATGATGAACGGCGCCATTACGCTGGGCACCCTCGACGGCGCCAACATCGAGATCGCCGATCTGGCCGGCCGCGAGAACGAGGCCATCTTTGGTCTGACCGCTACCGAGGTCGAGCAGCTTTGGGCATCGAACAGCTACTTTGCGTGGGATACGCTCAACAACGATCGCGAGCGTCTGGGCCGCGTGATGGACGAGCTCAAGGACAACACCTTTGCGGGTCTTTCGGGCAACTTCGAGAGCATCTACAACGAACTCATGAACAACAACGACCCCGACCTGGTCATGGCAGACTTCCGCAGCTACGTGGATGCGTGGGAGAAACTCACGAACAGCTACGGCGACCAGGAGACCTGGAACCGCAAGGCACTGCTCAACACCGCCTCGAGCGGCTGGTTCTCGAGCGACCGCACCATTCGCGAGTACCGCGACGAGATCTGGCACGCGTAAAGGCGCACGAGCTCCCTTATGCCAGCACGGCATTACTCGACGGGCGCGACCGAGCGCCGCGCCCGTCGCTAATGGGTTTAAGAACATCGATGACAGAAGGAGAAATCGATGAGTAAGAAAGAATGCATCGCGATGCTCCTCGCAGGAGGACAGGGCAGCCGATTGGGGGCACTCACCCAAAAGATCGCTAAGCCGGCGGTTAGCTTTGGTGGCAAGTTCCGCATTATCGACTTTTCGCTGTCCAACTGCTCCAACTCGGGCATCGACACGGTGGGCGTTCTGACGCAGTACCGTCCCTACCTGCTGCATGCCTATGTGGGCTCCGGCGAGGCCTGGGATCTGGACAGCCGCGACGGCGGCGTGTCGATCCTTCCGCCGTACGAGACGCAGACCGGCGGCGCCTGGTATGCGGGCACGGCCGACGCCATTACGCAGAACCTCGACTACATCAAGGCCAACGACCCCAAGTACGTCCTGATTCTTTCGGGCGATCACCTGTATCGCATGGACTACCGCAAGATGCTCAAGACGCACATTGAGAACAACGCCGACCTCACGGTGAGCGTTATGCCCGTGCCGTGGGAGGAGGCCAGCCGCTTTGGCATCCTGACCACCGACCCCGAGGACGGCCGCATCACCAAGTTCACCGAGAAGCCCGATAAGCCCGATTCGAACCTCGCGTCCATGGGCATCTACATCTTCTCGGCCGACGTGCTGATCGAGGCGCTCGAGGAGGACGCTCTGGACCAGCGCTCGAGCCACGACTTTGGCAAGGACATCATCCCCAAGCTGCTCGGCGAGGGCAAGCGCCTGTACAGTTACGAGTTCCACGGCTTTTGGAAGGACGTCGGCACCATCGCCAGCTTCCACGAGACCTCGATGGACCTGCTGGGCAACAACCCCGAGTTCGATCTGTTTGACAAGCACTTCCCCATCATGTCCAACATAACCACGCGTCCGCCGCACTACATTGGCCCGGACGGCCGCCTGGACGACTGCCTGGTCTCCAACGGCTGCAAGATCTATGGCACCGCTCGCCACTCGATCCTTTCGACCGATGTCATCATCGAGGAGCGCGCCGTGGTCGAGGACTCCGTGCTGCTGCCGGGTGCGCACGTTAAGAGCGGCGGGCATATCTGCCGCGCTATTTTGGGCGAGAACTCCACGGTCGAAGAGGGCGTGAAGCTCGGCTCTGTCGATACCACCAAGGATACGGCCGTCGTTGGAAATGACGTCGTTATCGGGAAGGGGGAATGATCCGATGATCAATCGCAAGGCCATCGGTTATATCACCGCAAACTACTCTTCGACCTACGGCAGCGTGCTGCTCAAGGACCGCCCCATCGCGTCCGTCCCGTTTTTGGGCCGCTACCGCCTGATCGACTTCCCGCTGTCCAACATGATGAATGCCGGCATTAAGACCGTCGGCGTCGTCATGCCGGGAAACTACCGCTCGCTGATCGACCACGTGGGCTCGGGCAAGGACTGGGGCCTGGACCGCAAGAAGGGCGGCCTGTTCATGGTGCCCGGCAACGCGTATGGCACCACCAAGGGCGGCATGCGCTTCCTGCTGCGCGACATCATCTCCAACAAGACGCTGTTCCAGCGCTCGGACAAGCCCTATGTTGTGATGATGGGCACCAATATCATTTTTAACATGGACCTCAACACCATCATCGACGCACACGAGAACTCCGGTGCCCAGATGACCGTGGTGTACTGCAAGGCCACGCGCAACGTCGATGACGAGACCAAGCTGCAGATCAA
>USJB01000248.1 GCA_900554905.1 uncultured Collinsella sp.
TTGGCCAGCGCGCGCACCACGGGCAGCACGCGGCGAGCCTCCTCGTCGGGGTTGACCGGGGTAAAACCGGGGCGCGTGGACTCGCCGCCCACGTCGATGATGTCGGCGCCGGCGTCGAGCATCGCCAGGCCGTACTCGATGGCGGCATCCGGGTCGAAGTGCTCCCCGCCATCGCTAAACGAATCGGGCGTCACGTTGAGGACGCCCATGATGCGCGGACGGTCAAAGCTGAGCTCATACTTTCCGCACCGCCATGTCTTGCTGTCGTTCGCCATGAACATCCTCCTAAAATGCCCACGCCGCCGAGCTTGGGGAGCTGGCGGCGGGGTCGCTTTGCACTCAGTCTTTCTATTGTATCCGCGCGCGCGGGCTAGAACGCAAACGCGGCCGCGATGTCGCAAGAAATCAGCAGGTCGGCATTTGCATCCTGATCGGTGGGAGCAAGGTTGCATATGGCCAGCGTATCGCCGGTAAAGTAACGCGTAAGGCCTGCCGCCGGATACACCACGAGCGAGGTCCCGCCCACGATGAGGGCGTCGGCTGCGGCGATGGCAGCAACGGCGCCGGTCAGCACATGCTCGTCGAGCGGCTCCTCGTAGAGCACCACATCGGGCTTAATGCGCCCGCCGCACGCGGGGCACACGGGCACGCCCGCGGCGTCCTCGTGCTCGCGCGAGCGAATCCACTCGGCGCTATAGACCGCGCCGCACGACTGGCAAATGTTGCGATGGACCGATCCGTGCAGCTCAAACACTCGCTGTGAGCCGGCCATCTGATGCAGGCCGTCGATATTTTGCGTCACCACGGCGTCGAGCTTGCCGGCGCGCTCCAGCTCGGCCAGCTTGGTGTGGCAGCGGTTGGGCTTGGCGCCAAGCGCGATCATCTTGGTGCGGTAAAAGTCGAAGAACTCCGCAGGATGCGCCTCGTAAAAGCTATGCGAAAGCATAGTCTCGGGCGGGTAGGCAAACTGCTGGTGATACAGGCCGTCCACGCTGCGGAAATCGGGGATGCCACTCGCCGTGGAAACACCAGCGCCGCCAAAGAAGACCACGCGCTTGTGGGTGCCGAACAGCTCCGCCAGCGCGGCGGAGGCCTGTTTGGAGTCCGTTATCGCCTGCGTCATATGAGTCCTCCGTCCTTGTCTCCGGGACGGCGGCGTTCGCACTATCACTCGCGGACTCCGCCCCGCCCCTGTTGCGCTAATCTTAAGCCTGCCAACCCCGTCGAAAGGACACCATGCCCCAGACTTACACTTTCGCCTCGTGGAACGTCAACGGCCTGCGCGCCGTGCTCAAAAAGGACCCGAGCTTTATCCAGATCGCGCAAGAACTCGACGTCGATATCCTGGCGCTGCAGGAGACCAAGCTGCAAGAAGGCCAGGTCGATATCGACCTGCCCGGCTATCACCAAACCTGGAGCTACGCCGAGCGCAAGGGCTACTCGGGCACCGCGGTTTTTAGCCGCCAGGAACCGCTGCGCGTACTGCGCGCCGATGCGCTGCTGCCCTACGCCGGCGAGGGCGAGGCGGCCGAGCTCGTCGCCCAAGCCGCAACCGAGGGCCGCGTCTGCGCGCTCGAGTTCGACAAGTTTTGGTTTGTGGACGTCTACACGCCCAACGCCCAAAACGAACTCGCCCGCATCGACGTGCGCATGGCCTGGGACGATGCCTATCGTGGCTTTTTGAGCGCGCTTGAGCGCGAGACCGGCAAGCCCGTGGTGACCTGTGGCGACTTTAACGTGGCGCACGAGGAGATCGACCTTAAGAACCCCAAGTCCAACCGCGGCAACGCCGGCTTTTCGGACGAGGAACGCGGCAAGTTTACCGAGCTGCTCAACGCCGGCTTCACCGATACCTGGCGCGCGGCAAACCCCGACGTCGAGGGCGTCTACAGCTGGTGGAGCTACCGCTTTAATGCCCGCAAGAACAACGCCGGCTGGCGCATCGACTACTTCCTGGTAAGCGACGCAATCGCCGACAACGTACGCGACACCGGCATCCGCGGCGACATCTTTGGCAGCGACCACTGCCCCGTCACCCTCACGCTAGAGCTATAGCCCCAAGTAATTCCTCTAGGGGACAGAGGAAAACAGATCATGTGACCCCTCTCCCCCTATAAGTTGCGGTGGAATAGTTCCTGTTTGGGCAGCAAATTGCCAAAAACGAGAACTATTCCACCGCAAGTTCGTGAGGGAACGCGAAATGCCTTACAGCCCGTATTTCACGACGACACGGTTAATGCGACGGCACCAAGGCTTGTACAAGGCGGCCAAGAACACGCAGGTCGCGAGACCGTGTGTGATATCGAACGGCACTGCCGTGGCAAGACGCGCCATGGCACCCGCCCACGTGAGCGGTTGAACAAAACCGATAATGTCGTAGGCGTTGATCACAACGCCGTACAGCAAACCCGAAGCAAAGCCGTAGGTCAGCAGCGCCGGCATACGCACGGCGCCATCGGCGCGATCAAAAGCGCCGGCATGCGCCAGCGCACCGCCAACGTATCCCACGAGCCCCCAGGCATACATCTGC
>USJB01000249.1 GCA_900554905.1 uncultured Collinsella sp.
ACGACGCTGACAAAGGCCTCGACCGAAAACGCGTAGTGTTGGGCCGAGATGGCAAGGCGCGCCTGGGGTGTACCGCCGTCCTCGTAGCGCGCCTCGAGCATGTCGGCCTGCTCTACGACCTGGCGCGCATAGCCCAAAAGCTCGGTGCCGTCGTTGGTGAGCGTGACGCCGCGGCTGGAGCGCGTAAAGATCTCCAGGTGGAGCTCCTGTTCCAGGCTTTTGACGGCGTTTGAGATGTTGGACTGAGCGGTATAGAGGCGCTGAGCTGCGGCGTTGATTGAGCCGGACTCTGCCACGGCGATCAGAAAACGAAGCTGCTGGAGGGTCATCGGCGCCGTCCTTTCGAGCGTTATCTACAAAACCGATAACAGGTTAGCGCTTTTAAGTGATTGACCGAGGAAAACAATGCTCGTACTATTCAAAACACACAAAGGCGGTAGGTAATTAAGCCAACCACGGAACCGGGATGCGAAAGGAGGCCCGCATATGAATTGCTTACCAAGACGAATGCCGGGCTCCTGTTTGCGCCCGTCGGCGTGATCAGGAGACAGCGACTTACTTCTCTCTAATTTATTAACTTTTGTTCGATCAAGGAGATCATCATGAGCCAGTTCATCAACAACCCCGAGCACACCTTTGGTTTCGATACCCTGCAGCTTCACGTTGGCCAGGAGAGCGCCGATCCCGCATCCGACTCCCGCGCCGTGCCTATCTACCAGACCACGAGCTATGTGTTCCGCAACTCCCAGCACGCCGCCGATCGCTTTGGTCTTGCCGACGCCGGAAACATCTACGGCCGTCTGACCAACTCCACCCAGGGCGTCTTCGAGGATCGTATCGCCGCGCTCGAGGGTGGCGTGGCAGGTCTTGCCGTCGCCTCTGGCGCCGCTGCCATCACCTATACCCTGCAGGCTCTTGCCCAGGCCGGTGACCACGTGGTGGCTCAGAAGACCATCTACGGTGGCTCCTACAACCTGCTGGAGCATACGCTCTCCCAGTTTGGCGTCGAGACCACCTTCGTCGATGCCCACAACCTGGACGAGGTCGAGGGCGCCATCAAGGACAACACCACGGTCATCTACCTCGAGACGCTCGGCAACCCCAACTCCGACATCCCCAACATTGACGCCATCTCCGAGGTCGCCAAGAAGCACGGCCTGCCGGTTGTCGTCGACAACACCTTCGGCACCCCGTATCTGTTCCGTCCGCTGGAGCATGGTGCCAACATCGTCGTCCACTCCGCAACCAAGTTCATCGGCGGCCACGGCACCTCGCTGGGCGGTGTGATCGTCGACGGCGGTAACTTCGATTGGAAGGCGAGCGGAAAGTACGCCCAGATCGCTGAGCCCAACCCCTCCTACCACGGTGTTTCGTTTGCCGAGGCTGCCGGTCCCGCCGCCTTCGCGACCTATGTCCGCGCTATCCTGCTGCGTGACGAGGGCGCCTGCATCAGCCCGTTCAACGCCTGGGTGCTGCTCCAGGGCACCGAGACCCTGTCGCTGCGCGTTGACCGTCATGTCGAGAACACCAAGAAGGTCGTTGAGTTCCTGGCTGGTGACAGCCACGTCGCCAAGGTGAACCACCCGAGCCTGCCTGAGCACCCCGATCACGAGCTCTATCAGAAGTACTTCCCCCGCGGCGGTGCCTCGATCTTCACCTTTGAGATTAAGGGTGGCCAGGAGGCAGCTTGGAAGTTCATCGATCATCTGCAGGTGTTCTCGCTGCTCGCCAACGTGGCCGACGTCAAGTCGCTCGTCGTGCACCCGGCTACCACCACACACTCCCAGCTCTCTGCCGAGGAGCTCGCCGAGCAGAACATCACGCCCTCCACGATCCGTCTTTCCATCGGTACCGAGAACGCCGAGGATATCATTTGGGATCTGAAGCAGGCTTTCGCCGCGCTGGACGAGTAAGGCGACTTGTGCAAGGACCCCTTGCGACTCGATAGGTATAACCGCATAAAATGCCTGCTCAAGGCGCCTGTGCGAACAATGGTTGCACAGGTGCCTTTTTTGCATAGAGAGGGTGCAAAAACAGGGTTTTTGGCACGCTTTATGCATTCGAGTTGTGGAAAACTCCTGTTGAGAGGATGTGAGTTTTACGCAATTGACGTGCGCCTTTTGAGTAAAACCGCAGGTCGCGATTTGCTCGGGGTACTATGCAGCGCGATCGAATCACACGCAGCTCAAACGCAGCAAAAACGCACTACGGAGGTTTCCAGCTACATGAGGATCGATTCACGAAAACCGAAAGCCGCCGCCCTTTCCGCCGCTCTGACCGTGGCACTTTTGGCGGGCGCCGGTGCAACTGATGCCCACGCGGCAACACTATCCGATACGGTTGGATCTACGCCGTCCGAGACGACGCTGGTACAGCCCGTTGACTATCGCGGCGATGGTTATGGTTCCATGCAGGAGTGGAACGCCTCGATGGAGGCCAAGCGCGATTCCCTGGAGATGCGCGCTCAGATCATCATGAATATGTATGGCGACTATGCCACCGA
>USJB01000250.1 GCA_900554905.1 uncultured Collinsella sp.
AGATCAGGCCGCCAGGGTATCGAACCCCGCATTCATCCGTACACACACGGATGAATGCGGGAAGTGTCCGTATAAAGTTGATAATCAAGGAAACAAAGCCGTTCTGCCTGGGACGGCTTTGGCCTGGACTTTAACTACAACATCGCAATCGACACTTATCAGCTCGCGCAACGCGCATGGCCAGATCTCGGACGCTGGTGCATGGAGGACCTTCGAGATTTACTGGACATCCAAAACGACGACGCACACCGCGTGCTCGCCGACTGCGAAGACGAGATGGCTGTCTACAATGCGATCAGAAACGGCGTGAAGTCCGGAGATCTTTCTGTGGAACTGCCGCGCCGTCGCGCGAGCCGACCGGGCAACCCGCGCAATCTGGTCCCGGCTCTCCCGGTCGTATTCCTACGATATCGCCCCTAGATCACCAATGTGTCAGATAAAGAATGAGGCAATGGCTATGATCACGCCTACGGCAGATGCAGCGACTGCGCCTTTTTTTCCTCTCCTTTAGTCCGACGAATAGGGTTGCCGTAAAGTAAAGGGCGGAAATGCAGTCTATGGCAAGCAAAACGAGTTCCTTGGGCGGTTTCAGCATAAGGTCGCTAGCAAAGAGTAATGCAAGCAGGGCAAAGCCGATTGTGACCAAGTATCTCGATTGATTTTGCGACTGCATGGCAACTGCCTTTCAGAACATGCAAGTGAAAAGTCGGTACGATGTCATTGCGGTTGCAAACAAGCCGCCGTCAGGACCGGTTGTCACGAGACCGGCGATAACGCATTTTCTCGGTTTCCAGCTCATGACAGACCCCTCTCTCATGGTGCAACGCATACATTATGAGTTATGCACATTATCTCGCTAATCAATTTCAATATCCATCATCCAACTAAAGAATACTGACTCACTGGTTCAGCGACGATGCGTTTTTACCCTCGCGTTCCCACTCGCCGCGTCGGCGGTCGGAAGGGTCTCCGTCTCGCAATCAGCGACCTTGTAACCGTATCTGTCGAGCCAGGCGGCCAGCACGTCCCAATCGACGCGCTTCCAGTCGCCGCCCGGCGCGTGCTGCATCACGAGGCCTCCGGCGACCATGAGCGCGTGGATATGCCCTCCTTGCAGGCCAGCGATGATCCCGCCGGTGCATACGATGCCAGGTCGCTGTGCCGGCATGGCGCAAACGTATTGGCCTTTGTGCCCCTTTTGGCAACTTTAGCATGGCTGTAGGTTAAACCAACCCACAGCCATGAGCACGTTAACGTAGTACCATACTATTTACTTAACATGCTCACGTATTTCTACCTGCGTCTTAGAATTACTTAATGTAGTCACATGTTAGTGTGCTAATATATGACTACGCTATTCAGAAAGGGGACAACATGGCGACGAACATCCTGCTAGTCAACCAGAAGGGCGGCGTCGGCAAGACGACGTTCGCCGACGAGATCGCCTGGGGCCTCGAGCGCCGCGGCCACAAGGTCGGTTTCGGCAACCTGGACCCGCAGGGCGGTGCGAACCACGAGAAAAACCTGCTCGACGACGAGGACGCCGTGAATGTCATCGACACGCCGGGGTTCCTGAGCGACGACACCGCCGAGTATGCCAAGAACGCGGATATCGCGATTATCCCGGTGCAGCCCGGCACGCTGGGCCTGAAGCCCATGAAGCGCACGATCAAGGTCATCACCGAGGCGAACCCCGACCTGTCGTTCGCCATCATCGTCAACAACTTCGCCGGCAACCAGACCGTGGACAGGCAGTTCCTCGAGCTTCTTGAGGCCGATGACCTTCCCGTGCTGGGCACCGTTCCAACCGCGGCGGCATTCAAACAGGGCGCGGCCCTGGGCAAGCCCGTGTACGAAATCGCGAAGAGCGGCAAGGCCGCCCAGGCAATCGAGAGCATCCTGGACGAGATCGAGGAGGTCCTGTAATGGCAAGCAAGTTCAAGAAATCGACCTCGTACTTCGACAAGGCCGCGGAGGCCGCCGAGGAGAGGCAGCAGAAAATCGTTGAAAGCGCATCCGAGCCCCAGAAACCGGCTCCACAGGTACGGAAAGCCGGGCGCCCAAAAAAGGGCCTTGAAGGGGCATCTGAGAGGCTTGTACAGCTGTCTGTCTACGTTCCCGAGAGCTACCGCAAGCGATTGAAGCAGGTCGCCCTTGAGGAAGACAAGTCCGTATCGGATATTGCTCGGGAGCTTTTCGATCGCTATCTGGCCGAAAAAGAACTCTAGTTGAGTTAACGGGTACCGAAGGGTGCCCGTTTTTCTTTTACCTTGGCCGCTGAGAGCCGATTTAAAGCCCCGTTTTATCTATCAGCGAGAAAACGGTCGGACCTCACCGATAGGACGTCTTATTTTCGATTCTGTAGCTCTCTGCAGGTAATTGAAGTGAGTGACCAAATGTCGGTATCAAGATCAACCGGAAAACGGATTCGGCGAGTCCATGCCGAATTGTAGGCTTACAGCCACGTGTAGGCAGTCGCCCGGTGAGCGG
>USJB01000251.1 GCA_900554905.1 uncultured Collinsella sp.
GCGGGCGGACACCGGTTTGACCGTGCGCGCGAGGGTTATCTATATCTACTGCGCTCGTCCAAGAGCGGCGACTCCATGGGCGATCCCAAGTCGCAGGCGCGCAGCCGTCGTGACTTTTTGAACCGTGGATACTACGCGCCGTTGCGCGATGCGATGGTCGAGCTGGTGCGCAAGCAGGTGTCTGGGCGCGCCACGTCTGCGAACGGCCCCATGACGCTGCTCGATATTTGCTGTGGCGAGGGCTATTACACCAGTGCCATGGGCGCGGTGCCGGGCGTAGATGCTTACGGTTTTGACCTGGGCAAGGAGATGGTGCGCCTGGCCGCCAAGCGCGGCGATGCGACCTACTTCGTGGCCAACATGAAGGACATCCCCGTGGCTGATGGCGCCTTCGATATGGTGACCGAGCTCTTTGCCCCCTTTAACGAACGCGAGTTTGCCCGCGTGCTGGCGCCGGAGGGTTCGCTCTACACCGTGGTGCCGGGTGCTCGTCACCTCTTTGGGCTCAAGGAGGTACTCTACGACACGCCGTACCTTAACGATGAGAAGCTGCCGAAGACCACCGAGCTCGAGTTGGTCGGAACGCAGCGGGTGTCTGCGATTATTACGCTTCAGACCCAGGCGGACATCGAGGCGGTGTTCCAGATGACGCCGTACTACTACCGCACGCGCCCTGCCGATAAAGAGCGCCTGGCAAACCTGGACACCCTTCAAACTGACATCGACTTCATCATCGCCGAGTACCGCCACGGCTAACAACCTGCCAAAAAGGGACAGGTTTATTTTGGTAGGTTTTATCTGGGCAAACGTAAAGGGCCGACCGCGGAGATGCGCGATCGGCCCTTTTTAGTTGCTTGGCTGCAGAGGTTATGAGAAGCGAGCGCTTACAGGCGGTCCTTGTTCTCGGCCTTAACGGCGTGTGCCTGCTGAACAAAGAACAGGTCGTACACCACGATGACAAAGGCGCCAAAGTTGATGGCGTCGCCGCCAAACGCGGGAAGCGTGAGCACCGCTTGGGCAAGCGTGGCGACCGCGGCAACAATACCGAGCTTAAACGCGCCGTCCACCTGCGAAGGCTTGTTGGCGCCCTTGATACCGGCGACGCCTGCGGCAAGGTCGACGAGACCCTTGGCGATAAGCACGACCGCTGCGAGCGTGGCGTACGAACCGTACGTGGAATCGAGACCGCCCGTGGCGATACCGACGCCGGCGGTGACGAGGCTGGCGATGCCCAAAACAAAGTAGATGAGAGCAAGGATTTTGAGAGTCTTGCGAGTGAAGCTCATGGCTGGTCCTTTCGATACGAGTACGCCAACTTGGCGCACCCAATGTACTGCACATATGGTGAAGCACATTGTAGTTCAACGCGGCGATGCATGCGTTTGAAAGCGTCTCTTGCCTGTACGGTCCAACCTTTCAAAAAGGAAAGCTGGGCGTAAGTCAAATCGATGGCAGCGTATGCGCGGCGCTGCGATGATGGGGCCATGGTAAGAGCTGGACCGAAGGAGAAGCCATGATGTACGGAGCAGGGCAAGTGTGTGAGCCGCGGTCGTTGGGAAGGCGCATGGGTGATTCCGTGATCGCTGCCGTGTGCACGGGATTGATGGCGGTGCTTTGCATTGGGATGCTGTGGGCCATGTCGCATGTGGGACAATAGCGGACGGTGGGGTGCCGACACAAACGGCGCTCACGTATTCGTTTTGCTTGCTAAGGAGTACCCATGGGCGTAGTCGATCCCTTTTCTGTTGCTCGGGCCGCGGGGCTTGAGCTGGCCGGGAAGTCCGAGGGACTCACGCTCACCGACGGCACGATGGAGCTGTGCGCCGATTTCACCCGCATGCATCCGCGGCTCAAGCAGGGCCGTTTGCAGCAAGAGCTGCTGGTAAAGGCTGCGCGCGCAAAAGGCGTCGAGTGCCCATGGGCGATTGATGCCACGGCAGGCTTTGGCGAGGATTCGCTGCTGTTGGCGGCCGCGGGCTTTACCGTCGATCTGTATGAGCAGGATTGCGTGATTGCGGCGCTCCTCAAGGACGCCTTGGATCGCGCGGCAGATGATCCGGCGCTTGCGACAGCCGTGGCACGCATGCGTTCACATGCCGGCGAGGATAGCATTGCCGGCCTTCGCCATACAGCTGAGCTGATCGAGCAGGGCGAGCTCGCGGCTCCCGACGTGGTGTATCTGGACCCCATGTTTCCCGAGCGCACCAAGAGCGCGGCGGTGAAAAAGAAGTTTCAACTCTTGCACCATCTGGAACAGCCGTGCGCCGATGAGGAGACGCTGGTCGAAGCCGCGCTTGCGGTGCACCCGCGCAAGGTCGTTATCAAGCGGCCGGTGAAGGGGCCACTGCTTGCCGGCGTTAAGCCGAGCTATCAACTTGCGGGCAAGGCCGTTCGCTACGACGTTTTGGTGCCGCCGCGCCCGTAGCTTGCGTGCGATGGCTGGCGCTCCGTCAGTGCCGTGCCGATGCGGGGTCTATTTCCAAGGG
>USJB01000252.1 GCA_900554905.1 uncultured Collinsella sp.
CAGCTCATCGGCGGCAAGCCGCACGGCGCCTTCGCTATGAACGCCCGCCTGCGTGGACAGGTGAATCTCGACCCCGGGAATCACCGTGCGCAGTACACAAGCCAGCCCGGCATCGGCGACAATCAGAGCATCGGCGCCCAGCTCCAGTGCATGAGCTCCCAACGCCACCGCATCGGACAGCTCATCGTCAAACACGAACACGTTGAGCGTCACGTACACGCGCACGCCATGGGCATGCGCCACGGCGCAGCCGCGCGCAAACTCGTCATCCGTAAAGCCATGCGCGCTCACGCGGGCGTTAAAGCCGCCCAACCCCGCATAGATGGCATCGGCACCCGCGGCAATGGCCGCAAGCATCTGGTCGAGTCCGCCCGCCGGCGCCAGCAGCTCGGGCAGCGCCGCACCGGCAGCATCCAATCCAGTCTCGTATTGTCCGCTCGGCCCCATCGCCCGAATCGCCATCGGCAAACTCCTTACCAAGGTATGCATTCACTCTGAAAAATGCCGTCTTCCAGCATACACGAGGCCTCGCGCGCCCCGTTTGGTTTATCGTGTAATAACTTATGTCCATCCTGCCCCGACGGCACATCCGCCGTCCGGCACGACATACCTGGAGGTCAATATATGGGTCCTCGCCAACGACAGGGACGCAGCCGTTCAAAGACGCATGCCCTGCCCATAATCCTGCTCTCGTTTTTGGGCTTTTTGCTGATTGCGGGCGTGGCATTTGGCATCGGCATGGTCGGCAACGTCAACCGCTGGCTGTCCGATCTGCCCGACTATACCGACGCCAACGCCTATCTGGTGAGTGAACCCACCGAGATCGTCGATTGCAACGGCAACAAGATCGCGAGCTTCTACACGCAAAACCGTAAGTCCATCACCAAGGACGAGGTCTCCCCCTACGTGCTGCAGGGCACCGTTGACGTCGAGGACGAGCGCTTCTACGAGCACGGCGGTATCGACCTGTGGGGTATCGCGCGTGCTGCGGTGGCAACCCTCGGCGGCGGGCACGAAGGCGCCTCGACTATCACCCAGCAGCTGGTGCGCAACACCATCCTGCAGGAGGAGCAGTTCGACTCGACCATCGAGCGTAAGGTGCGCGAGGCCTACATCGCCGTCAAGATGGAGGACATGTACTCCAAAGACGAGATCCTCATGATGTACCTCAACACCATCTATTACGGCCACGGCGCCTACGGCATCGAGGCCGCAGCCGAGACCTATCTGTCCAAGAGCGCCGCCGATCTCACCCTGAGCGAGGCCGCGCTGTTGATCGGCCTCCCCAACTCGCCCTCGCAGTACGACCCCACGGTCAACCCCGACCTAGCGCTGTCCCGTCGCAACAAGGTCCTCGACAACATGCTGCGCCTGGGCCACATCACGCAGGAGGAGCACGATGCCGCACAGGCCGAGCCCATCACCCTCAACGTGACCGAAATCTCGGGCAGCGGCGTTGACGTATACTCGCAGCCCTACTTTGTCGCCTATGTTAAGCAGCTGCTGGAGCAGGAGTTCTCGACCGACGTGCTCTTTAAGGGCGGCCTGACCGTCAAGACCACCATCGACCCCACGATGCAGCAGGTGGCAGAGAATGCCGTTCGCGAGCAGCTCGACACGCTCTCGCTCGACGGCCTGGACATGGGCATGGTCGTCGTCGACCCCAAGACCGGCTACATCAAGTGCATGGTGGGCGGCTACGACTATAACGCCGACGAGAACCACGTGAACCACGCCACGGCCAAGCGTCCTGTGGGCTCCACGTTTAAGGCCTTTACGCTGGCCACTGCCATCCAAAACGGCATGAACCCCAACGTCACCCTCAACTGCAACTCGCCGCTCAAGGCCAAGGGCACCACGACCGAGGTCCAAAACTACGCCAACCATAGCTATGGCAACATCACGCTTAAGCAGGCAACGGCATACTCCTCCAACACCGGCTACATCCAGGTGGCGGAAGCCGTCGGCAACAGCAAGATCATCTCGCTCGTCAAAAAGCTCGGCATCGATCCCGCCAAGGACAACATCGAGGACGTTCCCGTCATGACGCTCGGCACCGGCTCCATCTCGCCGCTCGAGATGGCCGCCGCCTACGCGACGTTTGCCAACGGCGGCTACTATCGCCAGCCGATCGCCATCACCGAGATTGACTCTCGTACCGGTTCGGTGCTGTACCAGCACACCGACAATCCCTCACAGGTGCTTACCGAGGGCGAGGCCGCCGCGGTCACCGATGTTCTGTCCGGCGTCATGAAGGGCGGCGGTACGGGTGCTGCCGGCGCCCTGAGCGTCAACCAGCCCTATGCCGGCAAAACGGGCACCACCGACAACACCACCAACCTGTGGTTCTGCGGCTACACCCCGCAGCTGGCATGCGCCCTGTGGACCGGCTACTCCGCAGGTGAGATTCCCATCCAAAAGTACGGCACGGACCTGCTGGGCGACAGCACTAACCTGCCCGTCTTTAAGAAGTTCATGAACACCG
>USJB01000253.1 GCA_900554905.1 uncultured Collinsella sp.
AAACTCACGGTGAACGAACAGCGTGCCATCCATTATTTCCCCCTCACCTTCAGAATAAAATCAATATCCACGATGGAGGCGTAATCGAAAATGACACCAATTTCGACCGTTGTCCGCCCCCGCTCGATATCACCAATCACACGAAGGCTGCGACCCGTCATAGTCGCGATATCGCGCTGAGTCAAGCCGAGCTCACGCCTTCTGAGCCTGAGGGCTTTTCCCATCTCGGCGGGATCGAAAACCATACGCTCCGAGAAAGCGACTTCCGACGGTTTGAGCTTGATGCGCCCATCCAGCTTTTTAATCGTTGTCACCGTTCTCATGATGCCTCCAGCTATATTCCTATTCGTGAACATAGTATAAACCGTGGAACTATGTTCATGTACGGGAATATAGTGTTTGCTACATTAGCAATGTTCCCGTTCAGGAATATAGCTACCGAAAAGCCTGATATTTTCTTAGATGGGAAGATCCTGAACGGCTACGTCATACGGGCTGACTACTCAAAGTATTGGAACTTGTTCGTTGAAAAAGCGAATGTGACGACGAAGCCTTCGCTGGGCTCGGACGATGCGGTGACGTCGATGCCCATCTTGGAGCACAGACGCGCCACCAGGTAGAGGCCGATGCCCGTTGCGCGCTTGGTGGTGCGGCCGTTGTCGCCGGTAAAACCCTTCTCGAACACGCGCGGCAGGTCTGCCGCGCTCACGCCGCAGCCGTTGTCCGCGACGGTGAGCTCGATGCGTTCGCTCGCCAGGCCTTCGTCCAGCAACGCGCCCGAAAACGTGATCTTCGCACCATCCTCACGTGCGTATTTAATGCTGTTCTGAATGAGCTGGCCCAGAATAAACTCGAGACACTTCTCGTCGGTAAACACCTCAAAGTCGAGGTTCTCGCACACCGGCGCCACGTGCGCCGCAATGAGCTCGCGCGCGTTGGCTTTAATCGCACCTGTCACCAGGGCCTTGAGGCTCCAACGCCGAATCAGGTAATCGCGCTCCACGACTTCCGAGCGCGCGTAGTACAGCGCCTGGTCGATATAGCGCTCCACGCGGGCAAGCTCGCGACCGAGGTCATCTACGCGCGACAGGTCGTCTTCGCTGCCGTCCAGGTTTTCAAGAATCAGATGGGCTGCCGCCAGAGGCAACTTGGCCTCGTGGACCCAGCTTTCGATATAGTCGCGATAGTCATCGGTCTGACGCCGGCCTTCGGCAACCTCGTCGCAGGCAGCTTTGCCCACCCGGCGCAAGACCTCGTACTCGAGCTCGCCCTCGGCATAGGTCGGGCATTGCACCATCTCCTGCACCCATGCGGGACTCTCGAGCTCCTCTGCCGCACGCTCCAGCTGGCGCAGAAAACGGCGACGGCGAGCGTACTCGATCACGATGCCGAGCATACCGAAAATAAAGGACACGCCAACCGCCACGACCACGATAGAAACGGGTGCGCCGGCGACCGTCAGCACAAAGCAGCTCAGCAGCACGCCGCAGGTCCACACGGCGACGGGAAGCAACGCATCTTTAAAGAACTTGCCAAACGACATAGCCGGCCCCTAGACCGAATAGCCCTGGCCGCGGTGCGTTGTCAAATACCCCTTGATGCCGATTTTTTCGAGCGTGGTGCGCAGGCGGTTGATGTTGACGGTAAGCGTGTTGTCGTCCACGAAGGCGTCGGAGTCCCACAGGTCCTGCATGATGGCCGGACGCGAGACGATCTTGCCCGCGCGACCCAAAAGCAGCGAGAGGATACGCAGCTCGTTTTTGGTAAGCTCGGTGCTGGTGCCGGTTGCCGTATTGGTGACCATGGAGCGGGCGAGGTCGAGCTCCAGCCCCTTGTGGACAAGTGTGCTGCGCTCGCCTGACGCCGCGGTGCGACGCAGTAGTGCGTTGATGCGCGCCACGAGCACGCGCGCGCTGTAGGGCTTGGGAACAAAGTCGTCCGCGCCGAGCGTCATGGCCATGACCTCGTCGATCTCGGTCGTGCGCGACGTGAGGACGATGATGGGGACCTCGGATTCGCGACGGACCTCGTGGCAGATGTGCTGGCCGTCTTTGACGGGAAGCGTGAGGTCGAGCAGCACCAGGTCGGGCGCGGCAGCGAGAATATCGCGCGAGACATGCTCAAACGATTCGCAGGCCTCGACTTCAAACCCGGCGCGGGCAAGGATGTCGACAAGCTCACGACGAATGGGCTCGTCGTCCTCAACGACATAAATCAGCGCCATGTGTCCTCCCATTTCGCGTAACTTGCACCTTCCACACCATTATGCCCACGGCGTCGCAGGTACACGCCTCGCACGGCACCAAGGTGACAGAACTGTTCGCGAGCGGGGGCGTTTTGTCCGCCTCGCACTCGCAGCGGTGGCGGGGACCAAAATGATTCTTTAATCCCCGTCCCAGAAAAATCATTTAGCGGCGGGCACGGAGCTTTTCGTAGCCGTCGGCAAAGAA
>USJB01000254.1 GCA_900554905.1 uncultured Collinsella sp.
CCACCGCTGCGGTAAAACTCATGGTTGCTCTGGAACTCGTCCATCAGGTGCTCGACGGTCACCATGGTGCCGCCGTTGACCGACCAGGTATCGGGATTGTGGCAATACGCGCAGCGCATGGGACAGCCCTGAACAAACACCACAAAGCGGATGCCGGGTCCGTCGACCGTTCCCATCGTCTCGATCGAATGCACGCGGCCAAGGGCAAACGCAGAGTCCTCGGGACGAGCGTCCACACCCTCAAGCGTCATTTCTGCCATTCGCGCTACCTTGCCTCTCCTTGGATGCAACCAATTAAAATGCCAGAGTCATTCTAGCCCATGCGTTTGCGTTTAAACGTCTCGGACTAGAACGGCACGTTTTAATCTATCCCCCATCACCATGGCTGGGGGCTACGTCGAGATGTCAGGCTGAAGAACGCTCGCCTGCGGCCTTTACGCCTTGAGCGTGAGCACCGCACCGAAGGCGGTCGGGCCGCAATGGCTCGAGATGACGCCGCCGACCTGAGTCCAGGTAACGTCCTTAAAGCCCAGATCATGCGCATAGACCTCCATGTCATCGCGCAGCTCCTGGGAAAGGCCCACCGAATACGCCAGGCCAATGTGCGAGTAGTCAATCTCGCCCTTCGCAACCATGTGGTCAATAAAGGCACGGGCGCATTTGAGCATAGAGCCGCGGAACTTCTTGGTTGCCACGAACTTGCCGCCCGTTACCTCAATGCAGGGCTTAATCTTGAGCAGATGGGCGCCAAGGAATGCCATGTTGGACAAGCGACCGCCCGCCTTAAGGAAGGCAAGATCGGTAGGAACAAAGCCCAGCAGCACGCGGTCCATGACGGAGTTCGTAAATGCAAAGATCTCGTCAACGGTGGCATCGGGATGAGCCTCTATGTATTTGGCGGTCTCGACAACAACGAGCGACTGGCCCACCGAGACAAAACGCGTGTCCATGGAGAACACGTAGTCGCGCCCCTGGGCCGCAATCTTCGAGGACTGATGCGAACAGGTCGTGGCCTCGGAATACGCAAGATGCAGAATAGTCGCGTCGGGCTGCTCGGCATGGATGCGGTCGTACACGTGAGCAAAATCCGCCGGCGAGCAACCGCTGGTCTTGGGCATAACGCCAAACTCGTTGCAGCGCGAATAAATCTCAAGCGGATCGATCGAACCGTCCTCGACGGTCTCGTCAGCAATCGTGACATGCATGGGCACGCGCACGATGCCGTAGCGCTCGCAGAGCTCCGGCGTCACATCCGACCCAGACTCAACCACGATTACGTACTTGCCCATTATTATCACGACCCATCTCGACATTGGCTTTTCAATACATGGCACGCGCCGCCGCACTGTTGCACAACGGCGTCCAAGCGCCAAAGAGACGCCGCCCCTTGCACACAACAAAGGACAGCGTCTCCCTGGAAAACTCCGTGCTTATCTAGGATTCCACACGGTTTATTAAGGAGGGTAACTTATTCCGCAAACGGTCGCTATATGCGGTAAGCGGTAGTTGGCCGCGACAGCTGCGACACATTCCGTCCAGCAAATCCAATCGTGCTCCACGCACGGTTAATGCACGAGGCGGTAGAAATTCATCGATGCCGCACCCTCGGCGTGCAGCTCCATCGCCGGAACCGCCGGCGAATAGGTACGGCTCGTAAGTGCAGCCTCGCCGCCATTTGCAAAAATCTCGACCATCGTAGTGTCCGAAAGCACGCGCAGGTCGCGAAGCTCGCTGAGCTCGATCGACCTCTGGTCGCGCCCATAGCCTTCGTCACCCATGTCGAGGGTAAGCATCCCGTCTGCATAGCGCACAAAGACACCCTTGCGGATTTCGAGCTCGATCACCTGGGCGCCCTCACAGGAAACCACAAGATCAAACAGGCGGCCCGGCTCCTCAACGGTTTCACCGCCTGTCGCGCAAACGCAGTCGCCGCGCATCCTCTCAATCTCGTGCACCGGCTGCTGACAGAGCTTACCATCGCGCATGCTCAGTTTTCTCGGCACCGTCAACGCGCACTGCCACCCGCGTGCCACCGTCGGGCTTTTTGCCGTCGCATCGGGGCAACCCGACCACCCGATCATCAAACGCCGACCCGCAGCATCCTCAAAAGACTGCGGTGCGTAGAAATCAAAGCCGGCATCGACCATCGAGGGCATGCCCTGCCCGGCGATCTTAAAACTCGGCGCCTCCCAATCGGCCTCGATGGGAAACCACACGCACTGGTGCGGATTGCGGTAACGCCATCCATCGGCGGACACACCCTGCGGACAGCAAACGAGAATAAGCTCACCATCGAGCTCAAACAGATCGGGGCACTCCCACATAAAGCCAAACTTCTCGCCCAACTCAATGCGCGTCGCATAGCTCCAGTCCTCTAGATTGCTCGAGGTATAGACAAGCACGCAGCCGCGGTCGTCTTTCGTACGAGCGCCCAGAACC
>USJB01000255.1 GCA_900554905.1 uncultured Collinsella sp.
GAAATGGCGCAGATGACCGGAGCTCGATGCGGCGGAGCGGCAGCGTCTGCCGGCGGCATCGGAGGCGGCGGGGCGGGCGTCGGTGACAGCGTCCCCGTCTCCTCCGCCGCAACTACACGCTGCGTCCAGGCCGGCATGGCAGCTTGTTCGGTCTGCGAGGCAGGCTCGTTCTGCGCAATCTGCTCATGCTGCATCAGCGACAACTCGCCGCACCCGGCAAAGCCCTCAACTTCGTCGAGTTCATCCGCCAGATTCACGCCGTGCACGTATCCCATATCTGTAGCCGGGGAGTCGCCGGCATGCTGCGCCGGCCCTCCAGCGTCATCGTATACAAGGGGGTTCCGGGGGCGCCGACCATGCTCGGCTTCCGCTTTTCCATAATCATCAACACGCGGGCCTCTTGTAGCGCGAGGCGCCCCGGGTTCCCTATCAACAAAAGCATCGGGCTCAATCGTCATGCGCCGATCGGAATCAACCGCTCCCTCGCCCGCTCGCCCGTTGCCGCATATACTGTGCGCAGCGATGACCTCGGTCGCCCCCGCGCGAAACAGCCCCTCGATATCCGACGGATCGAGCGCTTCTATCAACACGACCACGCGACTCACGCGGCCTTCGGCCGTCAGGCGCGCAACAGTCTTGCGCACATCTTCGGTATCGAACAGAGACGCCGCGATGATGGCAGCTCCGCGGCGCGACGGAAACGCCCGCGCCATGGAAATCAGCCCGTCCAGGTCACCCACGCGAAGCACCTGTGCACCCGCATCACGGCCCTCGACTTCCCGCTGCAACAGCCCGTAATCGCCGCACGCGCAGCACGCAAGCCAGATCGCCTTCATCACTCGTCGCCTCCGCTCTTTTTGCCGCGCGCCGTGGCGGGAATCGTCAAGCTGACCGTTCCCTTTCCCGAGGCTCCCAGCAATTCCTTGACATCTTCGGGGTCTGCCGCCAGCGTCACCCACTCGATCTTGCCTTCACGCGTGGTGCCGGCATCTTCGCTGGTATCGATCACGTACGCGCCGCACAGCCGATCGGTTACGCCGTCTTTTTGCACATACACATCCACGTAGCTGCCCACGCCCGTGGCGCCGCCGACCGAGTGCTCGGCATCGACCGCCACCGAAACGGCGACCTTGCCCTTAGGCACCTCGAGCTTGTGGCTCTCGGCCTTGGTGTAGACATTGCAGATCACGGCATTTTTGGGAATACGCGAAGTCGTCACGTCGCCGCGCACCTGGCGCAGCTCGGTCGCCGCGTCACGCGGCAGCAGACTTGTCAACCATTCCTGGGTTATGACATTGGTCTCATCGAGGGTCTCGCCCACATCGATATCGCGCGCCGCGACGCATACCTCGACGCGATCGCCACCGTACTTGGCCAAGGTCTCAGCCTGGACCCGTTCGGCTTGCGAGCGGATCGACGAGCCGTAGACCATGCAGAGCGCCGCGGCAAGCACGCCCGCAACCAGACTGATGGCGATGCGCTTGCTCTTGTTCACGGCCGCTCCTCTCATGGCAGTGCCGGGCGAATGCCCGTACCACCATTGTCTGGGCGGTCAGAGTGCAAAGCGGCGCAATCGCGATCTTGGTTTTCGATGTCAAACCAATCGCTGACCAAAAGCTGACCAGCCCGTCAAGCTCGTGGCAAGGTTTTGGTCAGCACGTCAGCAAACTGCGTGTTTCGAGGCTTTTCCGCAGCAAAAAAGCCGTCTTCCGAACAGTTGGGAGACGGCTGTCATAGGAAAAATCAATTACAGATGAACATCGGGATCGAGCATTTGAGCGCTCACGCGCATGGATGACGCCAGGTTTTGGAACGTTTCCAGACGCAGGCTGTCGATCTGCCCGGCGTCCACGGCCTCACGAACGGCGCAACCCGGTTCATGGGTATGCGTGCAATCGCCAAACCGGCACGCGCGCGATGCCTCGACAATCTCGGGGAAGGCGCGCGCCAGACCCCGCTCGTGACCCACGAGCGGTAGGCTGCGCAGGCCCGGGGCATCGGCGATCACGCCGGCGTCGCCCGGCAGCGCCACCATCACGCGCGCGACCGTGGTGTGGCGACCCTGGTCATCGCGCTCACGCACACCGCCGGTCGCCAACGTATCGTGGCCCAGCAGTGCATTGAGCAGCGTCGATTTGCCGGCACCCGACTCGCCCAGGATCATGGCGCAGCTCCCGGCGGGCACGCAGGCGCGTACCTCGTCCAGGCCGCGGCCCTCGGCAGAGGACGTCACGATCACGCGCACGTCCGGACCCACCAGGCGGCGCACGCGGTCCAGATCGCGCTCGAGCTCCTCGGCCTCGCAGCGGTCGGCCTTGGTGAGCACCACCACCGGCTCGGCATCGCAATCGAGCGCCAACACCAGTGAGCGCGCCACGCGATCGAGCAGCACCTCGCCGGCGCCGAGCGCCTGCACGATCAGCACGCTGTCAACGTTGG
>USJB01000256.1 GCA_900554905.1 uncultured Collinsella sp.
CCGGGAGAAACCATTAGCGCGGCTCGCCCACAACGGAGCCGGACAAATACCAGGTCTTGGCAACGTCAACGTCAACATCAACGATCTTGCCAACAAGCTGATCGATACTGTAACCCTCGGGGATGGGCGCATGCACGGTCTGATTCTTAGGACTCTTGCCCAGCAGGACCGCGTCGTTCTTTTTACTCGTTCCCTCAATGAGCGCCGGAACCACAGCATGAAGCTCGCCCTGGTTATACTCGTGTGCCGTGGTCTCGATAACCTTAACCAGGCGGTTGAAACGCTCGAGAATAACCTCATGCGGCGTAGGATCGTCAATCTCAGCGGCCGGGGTACCGGCGCGCTTGGAATAGATGAAGGTATAAGCCTGGGCATAGCGGACCGTCTCGGCAAGCGAGAGCGTCTGCTCAAAGTCTTCTTCAGTCTCGCCCGGAAAGCCAACGATAATGTCAGTCGAGAGCGCGATATCGGGCATGCGATTGCGGATGCGATCGACCAGGCCCAGATAGTCCTCGCGTGTATAACGGCGATTCATCTCTTTGAGGATCCGTGTCGAACCTGACTGGACGGCCAGGTGCAGCTGCGGCATAACGGCAGGCGTCTCGGCCATGGCGTCAATGGTCTCGGGGAGAAGATCCTTGGGATGCGAAGACGTAAAGAAGATGCGCTCCACACCCGTATCGCCCACGGCACGCAGCAGATCGGCAAAACGCGGCTTGCCAAACAGATCGCGACCATATGAGTTAACGTTTTGGCCTAGCAGCGTAATCTCACGCACGCCCTGGCGCACCAAACCAGTCACCTCGTCGACAATCTCCTCGAAGGGGCGGCTCTTTTCGCGACCGCGCACGTACGGCACGATGCAATAGGTGCAGAAATTATTGCAGCCCGTCATGATGGGCACCCAGGCGTGATACTGGGTCTCACGATGCCACGGCATGCTCATGGCATCCGTATCCTCATGCTCATTGGTGCGGATATGACGCTTGCCGTCAAGGAACGCCTCGGCAATGAGCTCGGCCACATGTGCGATAGAATGCGTGCCAAAGATGACATTGACGTTATCGACATTGGTGAGCAGGCCCTCGCCATCACGCTGCGCGATGCAGCCGCCCACGGCAACCACACGCTTGCCCGAAGGCGAAGGCGGCAGGCTTTTGCAGGAATTACACTGACCGTACAGGCGAGTATCGGCGGCCTCGCGCACGCAGCATGTCATGAAGACAACAATATCGGCATGCGAGGGATCGAGCGCCATGAGGCAGCCATACGAATCAAGCAGACCGCTCACACGCTCGGAGTCGTGCTGATTCATCTGGCAACCAAAGGTGCGGATAAAGTAGGTTTTACCGGCAAGAATATCGCGTACGGAACGCTGATCCATGTGCATAAGTCCTAACGATGGGGAGCGAAACGAGGCAAGCAGAAGCTATGCCACAGGCTTAACATCATCCATGACGACGTTATCCATAGCAGCTCGATTAATCTGATGAACGTAAATAGAAAGACGGATGGCCGTGCGCGACTCCCCGTTAATGAGGATGTCGGAGAACACGGGCGCGCAGGAAATATCAAAACCGGTTGGAATCAAAAAACCGCGCGCGATAGCCACGGCCTTAATGGCCTGGTTGACAGCACCAGCGCCGACACACTGGATGTTGACGGGTACACCATCCTTGACCATGCCGGCGATGGCACCGGCAACGGACGCGGGCGATGATTTGCTTGATACCTTCAGGCAATCCATGAAGAAACTCCTGCGTTTAAAAGTACGTTTTAACTGCAATAACTTTATCGTACCGAGTGGACTCGGTAAAGGCACTATTCCTCTTTGGCAAGATCGAAGGTCACGGTGATTCGATCACGCGAAACACGAATCTTTGGGTCGCCGCAAAGGTTGAGATAGTACCGGGCGGCAAGGTCATTAAAGTCGCGCTCCACAGCACGCGAAAACTGTGCCATGTCATCCTTGGCAATACGTAGCCCGCGACGATCCTTCGCGAGATCGACAGGAGCCGGCGCATGCGAGGACGAATCACGCTCGCGCAGCAGACGAGCAGTCACACCGCGAACGGGCTTAATCTGCCCTGCCAAAATGCGATGGGCCGTGCGCTCGGACATCTCAAGACCCAAACCCGAGCAGATACGGATAAAGTCCTCGGCATCGGAGGCAAGGCCTAAACGATCGACAACCGGAAGCTCGCTCTCGTCATCAATGAACAGGAGACGCGACGTATCGAGCCGACTTGACGCCTGAGCATAAAGGGTCGCGGCAATCTCAGACGGAGAACCAAGATAGACATCGCAACCACGCAACTCCTCGAGCGCAAACTCACAAGCAGCGCGAATAATATTATGCGGGCCGCGAGCACAGACATAACGTCCGTCCTCATCCTTGACGGCCTGGGGCCAGCTGGACTGATCGGCACGCT
>USJB01000257.1 GCA_900554905.1 uncultured Collinsella sp.
CCTTGAGCAGGCGCTCGGAAATATCCATGGGTTCCACCGAGGAGATGCGCACGTGGGCGATCTCGGTGCGCTCCATGATGGCCTGGAGCAGCTCATCGATCTCGACATGTTCGTCGGTCGCGCTCTTGCCGTCATAGGCACCCAGATTCACGCCGGTCAGCACGACCTCGGGCACGCCGGCCTCCTGCGCTTCGCGCACCTGTTCGAGCACGGACTCGACGGGCACGGAGCGCTCGGGGCCGCGTGCCTTCCACACAATGCAATAGGTGCAGCGATGGTTGCAGCCGTCCTGAATCTTCACGCCCAGCCGCGAACGACCGAGCGCATCGACCACGTCGCCATCGCTGCAGGCGGGCACGCTATCGGATTCGACACCTAGCACCTCACAGACGCGCTCGGCGACGTCAATCTTGGACGGTTCGGCGATCACGCGATCGGAGAGCTCCAGCAGCTCCTCGGGATGCAGGTTAACGACGCAGCCGGTTACGACCACATAGGGCTCGTTAGGATGGGCCAGCGCATGACGGACGGCCTTACGGGTCTTGGCCTCGGCCTCGCCCGTAACGGCACAGGTGTTAATGACGATCAGATCGGCATCCTGGGGATCCACAATAGCAAAGCCCAGGCGCATAAGATCGGCAGTGATACGGTCAGACTCAACCCGGTTGACACGGCAGCCGAGGTTGACGACGGAAATATGGGGTGCGAGCACACGGGCTCCTTAATCGAGGATGTCGTCGAGGGCACTCTTGATACGGTCGGTCACCGACTTCTTACCAGAAGCGACGTCATCGCCCATCTCATCGGCAAAAGCACGGAGCAGCTCGCGCTGCTTATTGGAGAGATTGGTGGGAACGACCACGCGCAGTTGCACGACCAGGCGGCCACGCGAACCGCCACCGCCAATGCGCGGCATGCCGTAATTATTGACGCTCACGGTGTCGCCGTACTGGGCGCCGGCGGGAACCGTCACCTTAACGACCTCGTCGGGCATAATGCCCTCGACCTCGATCTCGCAGCCGAGCGCAGCCTGCGCAATCGAGATATCGCTCACCAGATAGAGGTCATCACCATTACGCTTAAAACGCTCGTGGTCGGCGACACGCACGTTGACGATCAGGTCGCCCGACGGCTCGCCACGAAGGCCGGCCTCGCCAAAACCACTCACGCGCAGCTGGCGACCGGTCGAAACGCCGGCGGGAATATCGATGTCGATCTTTTCGTGCGAAGGCGTGCGGCCCTGGCCGTCACAGGTCTCGCAGGGATGATCGATGACCGTGCCCTCGCCGTGGCAGTCGGGGCAAGGCGAAGAGGACTGGACCTGGCCCAGGAACGAACGCTGAACCGTCGTGACGTAGCCCGTACCGTGGCAGCGGCCGCACTGCTTTTCCTGTGCGCCCTCTGCCCTACCGGTGCCATTGCAGTCCTCGCAAGGAGCAAGGCGGTCATAGCTGATCGTCTTTTTGCAGCCGAGCGCCGCCTCCTCGAGCGTCACCGAAAGGGAGATGGCCATATCGCGACCGCGACGGCGCTCGCGACGGCTGCGAGCGCCACCGCCGGCGCCACCGCCAAAGAACGACGAGAACAGGTCGTCCATGCCCATGCCGCCAAAGATATCGTTGATGTCGACATAGCCAGAGCCACCGGGGCCGTCAGCGGTGCCGTAACGGTCGTAGTTAGCACGCTTCTGCTCGTCGGAAAGAACGGAATAGGCCTCGTTGAGCTCTTTGAACTTGGCCTCGGCCTCGGGGTCGTCCGAAACGTCCGGGTGTACGGTACGGGCCTTCTTTAGAAACGCGCGCTTAATCGTCCGCGCGTCGGCATCCTTGTCAACGCCAAGTACCTCGTAGTAATCCCTATTTTCCGACACGACCGAATCCTTCCGACTTTCATTATTGTCACAGTGCGTCCTATACCCAAGCTAGGCCGACCGCAAACAGAGGGTTTGATGTTATTGCATTTGATACGGCGAAAGCATGGCCCGTTGCGAGCAGCTCGCGAACCAAACCGACACGAGCGCGAACATGAAGCCGTTGGCAAAACCGTTGGCAAACTGCATCGCGCCGCGCTTCCACCACAGCAGACTGCGATGAAGCACACCGTCCGAAAGCACCATGAACAGGCCCATGGTAAACGGAATAAAGCACATCACGGCAAAGGCCGAGAACACGCCCGAGATGGCCGACAGCACCAAAAACGGAGCGATAATGCCCATGAGGTAGAAGCCGGTGCGAGCCTTACCCTCCAGGCGCTCGGCCTCGACGTGCGCACGACCGACCAGATCGCCGCCCGAAGCGCCGTTCGTGCCGGCGTGACCCATGTTGGGGATGCGCACCTCGTCGCCATCATGCGTGCCGGCGGGAAACTCAATCGTCTGTTCGGAGGTCACACGGACACGGCCGCTGCCACTGCAATCGGGGCAGGGG
>USJB01000258.1 GCA_900554905.1 uncultured Collinsella sp.
TGGATAAGGATGAGGCCGATGCCTAAGACACGTTTCTTTACGTGGTATCGAGTGGCGCCACTTGCCGTCGTGTTCGTCTTCGGCCTTATTTCGCTCGTCTACTCGTATGCCCCTGCCGCCTTCTTTAAGCCTTTGTATCCAATTGACTATGAGGCGTACGTAAAGCAATCGAGCATTTCGCACAATCTTGATCCGTATCTGGTATGTGCTGTCATAAAGTCGGAATCGAATTGGGATCCCGAGGTTGAGTCGAATCAAGGCGCACGGGGATTGATGCAGCTGATGCCCGAGACTGCCCAGGATATGATTGCCAAGGGTCTTGTCGATGGCAGCGAGTATTCAGCCGGCGACCTTAACGATCCCGCTACGAACATCGAGTTTGGCTGTGCGTATCTCTCGTATCTTCTAGCGTATTTTAACGGGTCGACTGACAGTGCCATTGCCGCCTATAACGCCGGCATGGGCAATGTCGACGGATGGGCGCAGCAGAGTACGTCGCTTCATAATGCAATCACCTTTCCCGAGACGCAGGCGTATCTGATTCGTGTCAATAATGCCTGGGTTCGCTACAAGACCCTCTATCCCGATCGGTTCGTATAGGACTATGCCTGCCGCCTGCGTATACTGCAGATATATGAGTTAGGAGTATCCATGGCGGAATTTGAAGTAGAACGCGTTGGTGGTGAACTTAAGCGCTTTGGCGTTGAAGGCTCTGACGTGCCGTTTAAGGTCGTGTCTCCCTATGAGCCTGCCGGTTCCCAGCCTAAGGCCATTGAGTCGCTTGTGCAGGGCGTGAGGGACGGAGACCGCTATCAGGTTTTGCTGGGCGTGACTGGTTCGGGCAAGACCTTCACGATGGCTAAGACTATTGAGGCCCTGGGGAAGCCGACGCTGGTCATGGCTCCCAATAAAACGCTTGCCGCTCAGCTCGCGAGCGAGCTCAAGGAATTCTTCCCTAACAACGCCGTGGTCTATTTTGTGTCGTACTACGATTACTATCAGCCCGAGGCGTATGTGCCGCAAAGCGACACCTATATCGAAAAGGATTCTTCGATCAACGAAGAAGTCGAGATGCTGCGCCATCAGGCGACCGCCTCGCTGCTCTCTCGACGCGATGTGATCGTCGTCGCATCGGTCTCGTGTATCTATGGCATTGGCTCTCCTGAGGACTATGCGGGTCTGGCTCCAAACGTCGACAAGAAGGTGCCGCTCGAGCGCGATGACTTTATCCATGCACTTATCGACATTCAATATGATCGCAATGACTATGACCTGGCACGCGGCACGTTCCGCGTGCGCGGCGATGTTGTCGACGTGTATCCGCCTTATGCCGAGCATCCGTTGCGGTTTGAGTTCTTTGGCGACGAGGTCGAGCTGATTGCCGAGATCGATGAGGTCACCGGTGAGATGCTTCGTGAGTACGAGGCCATCCCCGTATGGCCGGCATCGCACTACGTGACCGAGAAGCCGAAGGTCAAGGCGGCTCTGAAATCGATCAGCGAAGAGTGCGAGAAGCGCGTGGCGGAGCTCAAGGCGACCGACAAGTTGCTCGAGGCGCAGCGTCTGCAGCAGCGCACCGATTATGATCTTGAGATGCTCGAGACGATGGGCTTTTGCAACGGCATCGAGAACTACTCGCGTCATCTGGACGGTCGCAAGCCGGGTGAGCCGCCGTTTACCCTAATCGATTACTTTCCCAAGGATATGCTCTGCATCATCGATGAGAGCCATGTGACGGTGCCGCAGATTCGCGGCATGCACGAAGGTGACCGCTCGCGTAAGGTGACGCTGGTGGAACACGGTTTTCGCCTGCCCTCGGCGCTCGATAACCGCCCGCTTCGTTTCGATGAGTTTGAGGCGAGGATTCCCCAGTTCATCTACGTTTCGGCCACGCCGGGCGACTATGAGCTGCGGGTTAGCCAGAACGACGTTGAGCAGATTATTCGTCCGACCGGTCTGCTCGATCCCAAGATCGATGTGCGTCCGGTTCGCGGTCAGATTGACGATCTTGAGGACGAGATTCGCGAGCGCGTTGCCCGCAAGGAGCGCGTGCTGGTGACCACGCTCACCAAGCGCATGGCCGAGGACCTGACCGACCATCTGCTTGATGCCGGCATTAAGGTCAATTACATGCACTCTGATACGGCGACAATGGACCGTGTCGAGATCTTGCGAACGCTGCGCGAGGGCAAGATCGATGTTCTCGTTGGCATCAACCTGCTTCGCGAGGGCTTGGATCTCCCCGAGGTCTCACTGGTGGCAATTCTCGATGCCGATAAGGAAGGCTTCTTGCGCAACCGCCGTTCGCTGATTCAGACGATTGGCCGTGCGGCCCGTAACGCCGATGGCGAAGTCATCATGTATGCGGACGTTGTGACCGATTCGATGAAAGAGGCCATCGAGGAGACGCAGCGCCGTC
>USJB01000259.1 GCA_900554905.1 uncultured Collinsella sp.
CCATGAAATCCAAAAAGTCGAAGTTCTTGACTACGATGAACTGGCTCCCCTGATTGATCAGAAAGCCCTCGCAGAATTCCGTGCCCGCGCCCTGAATCCGGACCATCCGGTCATCCGCGGCACTGCAGAAAACCCGGATGTCTACTTCCAGCACTGCGAAGCGGCAAACCCCTTCTACAATGCCCTGCCTGATATTGTCCAGGATTACATGGATAAGATTTCTAAAATCACCGGCCGCAGCTATCACCTCTTTGACTACTACGGCGCACCGGACGCTGACCGCATCGTTATCGCCATCGGATCCGTCACAGACATCTGCAAGGACGTCACCGACGCTCTCAATGCCCATGGCGAAAAGGTGGGTGTCCTGAACGTCCATCTCTACCGTCCATTCTCCGTGAAACACTTCCTGGAACAGATCCCCTCCACCGTAAAGAAGATTGCAGTCCTCGACCGTACCCGTGAACCCGGCGCCATCGGCGAACCGCTGTATCTGGATGTGGTATCTGCCGTCGCTTCTTCCGGCCGCTCCATCAAAGTCTGCGGCGGACGTTACGGTCTGGGCTCCAAGGATGTCATTCCGGAAGATATCATGGCGGTCTATGAACACCTGAAGGACGAAAATCCGCGGCACAACTTCACCCTGTCCATCAACGATGATGTGACCGGCCTGTCCCTCGCACCGGTACCGGTTCCGGAAATGCCGGCCAAACTGGTATCCTGCAAGTTCTGGGGCTTTGGTTCCGATGGCACCGTAGGTGCTAACAAGAGCGCCATCAAGATCATCGGCGACCACACCGACAAGTACGTCCAGGCCTACTTCCAGTACGACTCCAAGAAGACCGGCGGCGTCACCGTCTCGCACCTGCGCTTTGGTGATTCCCCGATCCGTTCGCCGTACTACGTGACCAAGGCCGACTTTGTCGCTTGCCACAACCCCAGCTACATCGTTAAGGGCTTCAAGATGGTCCGCGACGTCAAGCCGGGCGGCACCTTCCTGGTCAACTGCCAGTGGAGCGACGAGGAGTTCGCCGAGCACATGCCCGCCGTGGCCAAGCGCTACATCGCGAACAACAACGTCAACGTCTACCTGATCGACGCTATCGACCTGGCCGCCAAGGTCGGCATGGGCAAGCGCACCAACACGGTGCTCCAGTCCGCCTTCTTCGCGCTGGCCAAGGTCCTGCCCGCCGAGGACGCCCTGCAGTACATGAAGGACGCGGCTACCAAGTCCTACATGAAGAAGGGCCAGGCCATCGTCGACGCCAACCACAAGGCCATCGATGCCGGCGCTACCGCCTTCCGTAAGTTCGAGGTTCCGGCCGACTGGGCTACCGCCGAGGACGCCGCTCCCGTCGAGCTCTCCGAGGAGACCAAGTCCGCCATCGCCCAGCAGGTCAAGAACCTGCTCGAGCCCATCGATCGCATGGATGGCGACAGCCTGCCCGTTTCCGCCTTCGTCGGTTGCGCCGACGGCCAGTTTGAGCTGGGCGCCTCCGCATACGAGAAGCGCGGCGTCGCCGTCGTCGTTCCCCACTGGGACGAGACCAAGTGCATCCAGTGCAACCAGTGCGCCTATGTGTGCCCGCATGCCACCATCCGTCCGTTCGCGATGACCGAGGACGAGGCTGCTGCCGCGCCCGAGGCTACCCGCACGCTCGACGCCATGGGTCCCAAGGCCAAGGGCATGAAGTTCACCATGGCCGTGTCCCCGCTCGACTGCATGGGCTGCACCAACTGCGTCAAGGTCTGCCCCAAGGGCGCCCTCGAGATGGTTCCCACCGAGCAGGAGATGGACCAGCAGCCCGTTTGGGACTACATGGTCGAGAACGTCTCCGAGAAGAAGGAGCTCATCGCGGCCAACGTCAAGGGCAGCCAGTTTAAGCAGCCCTACCTGGAGTTCTCCGGCTCCTGCGCCGGCTGCGCCGAGACCGCCTATGCACGTCTGGTGACCCAGGTCGCCGGCGACCGCATGTTCATCTCCAACGCCACCGGCTGCTCCTCCATTTGGGGCAACCCCGCTGCCACCGCTCCTTACTGCAAGGACAAGGACGGTCACGGCCCGGCGTGGAACAACTCCCTGTTCGAGGACAATGCCGAGCACGGTCTGGGCATGGCCGTTGGCTATGAGGCCGTTCAGCACAAGCTGATCGCCGCTACCCAGGACATCATCGCTGCCGATGGTCCGTCCGATGAGCTCAAGGCCGCCGGCCAGGCTTGGATCGACTCCGTCAACGACGCCGAGGTCTCCAAGACCGCTGCCGCTGCCTACGTTGCCGAGCTCGAGAAGTGCGGTTGCGACGCTTCCAAGGCGATCCTCGCCGACAAGGCTTACCTCACCAAGAAGTCCTTCTGGATCTTCGGTGGCGACGGCTGGGCCTACGACATCGGCTTCGGTGGCCTGGACCACG
>USJB01000260.1 GCA_900554905.1 uncultured Collinsella sp.
CCTGCTTGGGCGATGCCGCTTCGCAGGTCCCTGCCTACCAGCTGTTGTCCGAGGGCATGCGCTTTGAGGCGCGCCTAGCACATGACGCCTGCGACTTCGATATCGATTACGTCTTTGAGGTCGATGACTGCCTGGAGGACTTTGGCATCGAGGAGCTTGCCTTCGACCTGGAGCCCACCGCGTTTATCGAGGAGTTCCGCAAGCAGCAGTTCGCCCGCTCGAACCGCAGCATGTTGCCGCTGCCCGCGGCACTCGGCGCCATTCGTCTAACGAGCGTTGAGGACGAGGTTCTTGAGCGTCACGCTCACGCCTACTTGGCTTCTCGCAAAGAACTTCTCTAAGATTTATTGACATCCATCGTCTTTCGTATCATGTTGAGGGGCGGGTTTTCAATCGGTTGCGGATCGCATGCGATTCCGTCGTTCGGTTGAGACCCGTCCCGCACTTTTTGAGGCAACAAGAAAGGAATCTGCATGTCTGAGTTTGCTGCCGGTCCTGCCGGTCGTATCGAACGTGTCCGTGCCCTGATGGTCGAGCGCGGCTACGACGCCATCGTGGTACGCGACGAGGCCAATCTTCGTTGGCTCACGGGCGTGAAGGGCGTCTTCGACTACACCTTCGAGTTCCCGCACGCCGCGTTTATTACGGCTGACCAGTGCCTGTTCCATACCGACTCGCGCTACCTCAACAGCTTTGAGGAGAACACGCCCGCCGGCAGCCCCTGGGTCTACGACATGGACGAGGGCACCATCCCCGGTTGGGTCGCCGGCAAGATCGCGGCCAACAAGTGCCGCGTCTGCGCTGTCGAGGACGACATGCAGATCAACTTCTACCAGGGCATTCAGCGTGGCCTGGAGGATCGTTCCGTCGCCTGTATGTTGCCGCTGATGCATGACGACATTCGCAAGATGCGCGCCATCAAGGACGCCGAGGAGATCGAGCTCATGCGCCATGCGCAGTCGATCACCGATGCCGCCTTCCAGCATATGCTCGGCTTTATTAAGCCTGGTATGACCGAGAAGCAGGTTCGCAACGAGCTCGAGAACTTTATGTTCGCCAACGGCGCCGACAGCTTGGCCTTCGGCTCCATCGTGGCGAGCGGTCCCAACACCGCCAACCCGCATGCCGTGCCGAGCGATCGCGTGATCGAGAAGGGCGACTTTGTCCTCATGGATTACGGCGCGGGCTACTGCGATTATCGCTCCGACATGACACGCACTGTCGTGATGGGCGAGCCCACGCAGGAGCAGCTTGACCTGTATGCGCTTGTGCGCCGTACGCACGAGGAGTGCGTCGCCGCCATCCATCCGGGCGTCGAGGGCAACGACATTTTCAAGCTTTCCAAGAAGATCATCGGTGATGCCGGCTATGGCGATTACTACAACCATGGTCTGGGCCACGGTGTGGGCATCGACATCCACGAGCTGCCCAACTTTAACCGCAGCAAGAACATCATCGAGGTCGGCTCGGTTGTCACCATGGAGCCCGGCGTGTACCTGCCCGGTGTGGGCGGCGTGCGCCTGGAGGACTACGGCGTGGTCACCGAGAACGGCTACGAGCCCTTCACTAAGACCCCGCACGACCTGCACGTCATCGATTGCTAGCCCATTTCGATAGATTTTTGGGGCGGGGCGTCCGGAGCAATTCGGGCGCCCCGCGTTCTCTTTTTATGCGCTCGCTGCAGGCGCCGTCTGCAAGTGTATAATTTCGGTCGTATGTAATTTGGACGCTTGTGCGTTCTGCCCATAACAAGAAAGGTCACTATGCCTACCATTTCTACCGCCGACTTCAAGAACGGCCTCGGTCTCCGCATTAAGGACAAGGTCTACACCATCGTCGAGTTCCAGCATGTCAAGCCGGGCAAGGGCGGCGCGTTTGTGCGCTACAAGACCCGCGACATCAAGAGCGGCCGCGTCGTCGAGAACACCTGCAACGCCGGCACCAAGTTCGAGAGCGTCATGCTCACCACCCGTGAGTTCCAGTACCTCTACAACGATGGCGCCGACTACATCTTCATGGACAATGAGACCTATGAGCAGGTTCCCGTTCCCGAGGACATGGTGGGTGAGAATTCCAAGTGGCTGCGCGAAAACGATATCTGCCAGCTGCTCTTCGCCGACGATGAGCTCATGGGCGTGACTCCGCCGATGTTCATCGAGACCACCATCGTCCAGACTGACCCGGGCTTTAAGGGCGACACCGTCCAGGGTTCCACCAAGCCGGCCACAATCGACACCGGTGCTGTCATCCAGGTCCCCATGTACCTCAACGAGGGCGAGGTCATCAAGGTTGACACCCGCGACGGCAAGTTCGTCTCCCGCGTCTAGTAACCAACTCTTCTAGGAGGACTCATGCCCCAGGAAATCAAGATTGACGGCATCGGCATTTCGCCCGATGTTCTGACCGCCA
>USJB01000261.1 GCA_900554905.1 uncultured Collinsella sp.
ATGATTTTGGCGAGCGACGTGTCGGCACCCACGCGCGTAGCACGGAAGGTAAACGATCCGGTGCGGTTGACCGTGGCGGCGTTGACGGTGTCACCGGCGGTCTTTTCCACGGGGATGGACTCGCCGGTGAGCGCGCTCTCGTCCACGGCCGACGCGCCCTCGAGTACCACGCCGTCGACAGGGATGGACTCGCCGGGGCGCACGCGCAAGACCTGACCGGGAAGGATGCTGTCGACGTCGACGGTGGTCTCGCTGCCGTCCTCTGCCACGACGGTCGCGGTCTTGGGCGCCAGGTCGATGAGCGCCTCGATGGCGCCGCCGGTTTTGGACTTGCTACGCGTCTCGAGGTATTTGCCCACGGTGACGAGCGACAGAATGGTGCCGGCGCTCTCAAAGTACAGGTTGTCCATGCTCGTCATCATGGCCTCGTGCACCTGACCTGTAGCCAGCTGGTCGGCCATGATGAACATGGCGTAGAGCGACCAGGCGATGGAAGCGGTGGCGCCCACGGCAATAAGGGCGTCCATGGTGGGCGCGCCGTGCGCGAGCGATTTAAACCCGTTGATAAAGTACGCGTCGTTGACATAGACGATGGGGATGAGCAGGACGAGCTCGGTGAGGGCGAGCGTCATGCTGTGGGTATGGTCGGTGAAAATGCCGGGCAGCGGCCAGCCGAGCATGTGCCCCATGCCTATGTAGAACAGTGGGATAAGGAATACGATCGAGATGATTAGACGAGTGCGCATGGCAGAGGCGGCAGCCTCCAACTTTTTGGTTGGCGACTCCATGTGGGCGGCGCCGGACCTGGCTTGCGCGCTGCCGCTTGAGCTGGCGGTGTCGGTGCCCGTGCTGACGGGTGAGGCCGAGTAGCCCGCGTGGTCGACGGCGGTGCAGATATCGTCGGGGGAGACCTGCGCGGGGTCATAGTCCACCAACATGGAGCCGGCGAGCAAGTTGACCGCGACGCTTTGGACGCCGTCGAGCTTGCTGACGGCGCGGTCCACGTGCGCCTGGCAAGCGGCGCACGTCATGCCGCCCACGTCAAACTTATCTTGAGCCATGGCTTCTCCTTTCCGTGATTCGGTGTTGGAATTGTTAACCTGCCGATACTATACACCCATACCCCCTGGGGGTTTCCAGTAATAGTTTGAATGTATGACTTTTCATTACAGATGAGGGTGGCTGCTCAATCGGTGGCCGTCTCTGCCAAACATCTCAATCTGTAACGTCTGGACCGGTTTTTGAACCATAGCTGTTACAGATTTAGACAAATATTTCAGCCGAAAACTAACGTCTCGATCTGTAACAACTAGACCCCGTTTTACCGAGTAGATGTTACAGGTCGAGACAAACCATCCAGGCCAATCCGAACATCTTGATCTGTAACATCTAGACCAGTTTTTGAGTTCTAACTGTTACAGATTAAGACGATTGCCGGGGAGGGGCCCGCCGCGGCAAGACGCCCGTCGCCTAGATACAGAACCCGGGAATCACGCAGGTTCGTTTGTTTGGCTTGTCCGCAGGCGTTGCGTACGTAAAGGCGTCGCCGTCGTGGCCCACACGGTTTATGTAGAGCGTGCCTTCGGTCTCCGATGAGTCGGGGCTCACCGTGCGCTCCCACCAGCAGGTGTCCTTGCCCTTCCACTGGCGAACCAACGTCTCGTTCGTGGTATACGGACTTACCTTGAGCTCGCGGAAGAGCTGATACTCCTTGCCCTCGCCGTTATAGATGTCGGCCAGGTAGTGAAAGCCCTCGGTAAACGACTCGGGCGGCTGCGTACCGCACAGCTCGACCATGGCGGGCAGCCAAAGGGTTGCGGGCAGCTCGCTCAGACACGATGCGCTTCTGGCGGCGCCAATGTTATTCGAAACCTTTTTGACAGATTTGATGAGTGCGCGCAACTCGTTGGGCAGCAGCTTAAGGCCGTCGTTATCGAGCCATTCCCGCAGCTCGCAATCTGCCCAGCCGGCGCTCAACGGTTGGGCCGCGGCGTCGCGTTCGGCAATGCCGGCATCGAACATAAACGTCAGTCCGGCCTTGCCCGTCCCGTCCAGAAGTTCATCGTGACGGATGCCCACAAGCTGCGCGCCGACGTGCAGCCCGTTGGTGAGCCTCACGCGCTTGGTGCATGGATAGGGGATATGCCCGTTGTCATCGAGCAGATGGTAGCGCTTGGCAATCTCGCGTGCCTCGCTACGGGTCTCGGCGGCCTTAATCTTGAGCGAAATCTCCTGCAGCTGATCCCAGGTGTAGTCGTCAAGCGAACCGCGGATGCCGTCCAGGTAGTCGGGGATGCCAAAGCCATGGGTTGCCGCCCCGATAACGCCGAGCCCCGCAACGACCGCGACAACGCCACCGATAATAAAGCGGCGGCGGGTCATGGC
>USJB01000262.1 GCA_900554905.1 uncultured Collinsella sp.
CCATTACGCACGCTACGACCCACATCGCGTGCGAGATCTGTGATCGCGAAGGCCTCGGTACCGTCGCACTCTCGGGCGGTGTGTTCATGAACCGGCTTTTGCTTCAGCTCCTTACCCACGAACTCAAAGACGCCGGTCTTGCCGTCTTGGTCCCCCACGCTGTGCCCGTCAACGACGGCTGCATCGCCTACGGCCAGGCCGCCATCGCTCGCGCTCGCCTCGCACAGACGGCGTCACGATAGGCTGTTTTGCCAGCCTGTGCGCCGCCGTCTCACAGGTGTAACGCGTTTGCTCGCGACTCCCGCGAGCGTTACCATCAAACGATGGATTATTCAGTGCCTATCCAGCGCAAAACGTATAAAAGGGGAACATTATGTGCCTTGCCGTTCCCGGTAAAGTGGTCAAACGCGACGACGACCTTAAGGCGACCGTCGACATGATGGGCATCGAGCGCCCCGTTTCGCTGCGCCTCGTGCCGACGGCACAGGTAGGCGACTATATTCTCGTGCACGCCGGCTTTGGCATTCAGATTGTCGACGAGCAGGAAGCCCAAGAGACACTCGAGCTCGTCAACACCATGACCGAGCTGGCCGAAGAGGACCAGCTCGCCACCAACCCGGCCGAGGCATACTAGTGGCGGCGGCGCAGCCGGTTCGCTCCGGTATCGACTTTTCGGCATTTCGCGACCCCAAGCTGGCTCGCGAGCTCATCGATCGTATTCATGGGCTTGTCGGCAACCGCAGCATCAACCTTATGGAAGTCTGCGGTACGCATACAGTGAGCATTGGCCGCTATGGCTTTCGCTCCATTATGCCGACGGGACTCAAACTGCTAAGCGGCCCGGGGTGCCCCGTTTGCGTCACCGCCAACCGCGACATCGATCACGCAATCGCGCTTTCCAACATGGACGGCGCCATCATCACCACCTTTGGCGACATGATGCGCGTGCCCGGATCGTCCACCTCGCTTGCCGCGCAAAAAGCGGCGGGGCGCGACATCCGCATCGTCTACTCTCCGCTCGACGCACTCGACATTGCCGAGCAAAATCCCGAACGCCCGGTCATCTTTATGGGCGTCGGCTTTGAGACCACAACGCCCACCATTGCCGCCGCTATCCTGGAGGCCGACGCGCGCGGGCTCCGGAACTTCTCGGTCTACTGTGCTCACAAGACCACGCCGCCGGCTCTGCGTGCGATCTCCAACGACCCCGAGACGACCATCGACGGCTTTATCCTGCCTGGTCACGTCGCCACCATCACAGGCCTGGCACCCTTTAGCTTTTTGGTCGACGAGTTCAATACCCCGGGCGTGGTCACGGGATTTGAGCCGGTCGATATCCTGCAGGGCATCTGCATGCTGGTCCAGATGGTTGTCGAAGACAGGCCCGCGATTGACAACGCCTACCGCCGTGGCGTCAATGCAGACGGCAACCCCGTGGCGCGCCAGCTGGTCGATCAGGTATTTGAGCCGTGCGACACCACGTGGCGCGGACTGGGACCGATTGCCAACTCGGGTCTTTCCATCCGACCCGAATTCGCGCGCTTTGATGCCGGCGCCCGCTTTGACGTGCCCATTGAACCGACGGTTGAGCCACGCGGGTGCCGCTGCGGCGACGTGCTGCGCGGTGCCATCACGCCGAGCGACTGCCCTCTGTTCGGCCACGCATGTACGCCCGAACACCCCGTCGGCCCGTGCATGGTGAGCTCCGAAGGCAGCTGCGCGGCGTACTTTAGATACCACGGCTAGCCCGGACGCACCCGCACGCTGGCACCACCCACGATTGGAGTTTTGGATATGTCCCATAGCATCACCGATAGCACTGTCCTGCTGGGCCACGGCTCCGGCGGCCAGATGATGAAGCGCATTATCGATGAGGTCTTTCTGGATGCCTTTGGGTCGCCCGAGCTGCTTGCGGGCAACGATGCCGGTGTCGCCGCGCTGCCCGCAAGCGGGCGAATCGCCATGTCGACCGACAGCTTTGTGGTGACGCCGCAGTTCTTCCCCGGCGGCAATATCGGTCGCCTCGCCGTATGCGGAACCGTCAACGACGTCGCGACCTCGGGCGCCAACGTGCGCTACCTCTCATGCGGCTTTATCCTCGAAGAGGGCTATCCCATGGACAAGCTGCGCCAGATTGTACAGACCATGGCCGAAACGGCACATGAAGCAGGTGTGAAGATTATCACCGGCGACACCAAGGTGGTCGAGCGTGGCGGTGCCGACGGCGTCTACATCAATACCGCCGGCGTGGGCGAGGTGCCCGCGGGCGTGGCGCTCAGCGGTGCAAACTGCCAGCCCGGCGATGTCATCCTGGTCTCGGGTACACTGGGCGACCACGGCATCGCTATCATGAGCCAACGCGAGGGTCTGGCGTTTT
>USJB01000263.1 GCA_900554905.1 uncultured Collinsella sp.
GGACGGCAAGCGCACGCTAGATACGTGCGCGGCGGAGCCTGTTGACGGTACCGATGCGGTTGCCGTGTTCGACCATATGTCGTTCCGTTTTGACGATGCCGACGAGGACACTCTGTGCAACCTGAGTTTTGCCTGCCGCCGCGGACAGACGACCGCGATCGTGGGCTCAACGGGCTCGGGCAAGTCAACGGTGGCCAAGCTCCTGCTTCGCTTCCACGATGCAACGAAGGGCACCATTCGCCTGAACGGCATCGATCTGCACGACCTTTCGCAAGGTGAGATTCGCGGGCATATCGCTTACGTGCCGCAGAAGGCGTGGCTGTTCTCGGGCACCGTTGCAAGCAACCTGCGCTTTGGCAACGAAGGCGCGACTGAGGCTGACATGCTCCATGCGCTGGAGGTTGCCCAGAGCACCTTTGTGCTCGACCAGCCCCAGGGGCTCGATACGCCGGTGGCCCAGGGCGGCACGAACTTCTCGGGCGGCCAGCGCCAGCGCCTGGCCATTGCTCGCGCACTCATGAAGCGCGCCGATCTATATATCTTCGACGACAGTTTTTCGGCCCTGGACTTTAAGACCGATGCGGCACTGCGCCATGCGCTGCAGGACGAGACGCGCGATGCCGCGGTGCTCATCATCGCGCAGCGCATATCGACGATCTTGCACGCCGACCAGATCGTCGTGCTCAAGGATGGCGAGGTTGTGGGTCTGGGCACGCATGGCGAGCTTATGGAAACCTGCGAGGTGTACCGCGCCATCGCGGAATCGCAAATGAAGGGAGGTGAGTAGCATGACCGAGGAGCTCAAGAAGCAGGGCGGCGTTGATGACGCCGCTGCCGCGGGACTGGTCGAGGAAACGGCTGCCGCGTCGACCGAGCTGGATGACGCCGCCAAGGCTGCGGCCGAGCGCGAGGCTCGCCGCCAAGCGCTCTACGAGGAAAACGAACGTGCCGAGGACGAGCGCGCCCGCGCTGAGGCAGAGCGCATGCGCGATGTGGACGACGAGGACGAGGACGAGACGCCTCGGGATACCTGGGCGACGGTGCGCCGCCTGTGGAGTGAGGCTGCCGGCGACCATTGGCGCTTCTATATCGTGTTCGCGAGCATTGTGTTCTATGTCATCTTTAACACTGCCGCGCCGGCATATAGCGCCCGCGTGATCGATGAGCTGTGGGGCCACATTCAGGTGGCGTTTGCCAACGACACCACCTTCAGCATCACCTGGGAGAACTGTGGCAGGACTATCTTCATCTACTTTTTGATTTGGACGGCCGCCGCTTCGTTCTACGCGCTCCAGAGCTTTTTGATGTCGAGCGTGGCCGAACGCCTCAACCTGTGCCTGCGCAACCGCATCGCGCAAAAGCTCAACCGTCTGCCGCTCGCCTATTTTGACGCGCATCGTCCCGGCGAGGTCGTCAGCCGCGCGACCAACGACCTGGACAAGATGTCCGAGAGCATGCAGCGCGGCTTGCTGCAGCTTCTGGTGTCGATCGGCACCGTGGTGGGCGCCGTGAGCGTGATGTTCGTGTTTAGCGTGCCACTTACGCTGGTCTTTTTGTTCTTTACGGCGTTGTCGCTGCTGGTGACCAAGGTGGTCTCGCGTCGCACGCATGACGTAACCGGTGAGCGCCAGGAGTGGGTGTCCAAGATTACGAGTGCGGTCGAGGAAGGCTATTCGGGCCGTCTGGTGATCCGCGCGTTTAACCGCGAACGTCAGAGCTCCGCTGAGGTGCACGAGGCTTCGAAGGAATTGGCTCGTGTGAGCACCAAGGCCGACTTTATGATCAATGCTGTCGGCCCCGCGGTGCGCTTTATCGGCCGTTTGGCGCAGATCGTTATTGCGCTGGTGGGCTGCAGCATGCTGGTTGCCGGTCACATGACCGTCGGCGTGTTCCAGGCGTTCTTCCAGTTTATCTACGAGGCGTCCGAACCCATGACGCAGCTGTCGTTTACCTTCAACTCGCTGCAGAGCGCGTTGGCGAGTGCGGAGCGCGTGTTCGACCTGCTCGATGAGCCCGAGATGGAGGCCGATCCGCTGCCGGACGAGGCCGCCAAGCTGCCGGGCAAGGTCGAGGGCCGTGTCTCCTTTGAGCATGTGCGCTTTGGTTATTCGCCCGACAAGCCGCTTATGCGCGACGTGTCGTTTACTGCCGAGCCGGGCCAGAAGATTGCCGTGGTGGGAACCACGGGCGCAGGCAAGACGACGCTCATCAACCTGCTCATGCGCTTCTACGAGATTGACGGCGGACGTATTACGCTCGACGGCGTGGATACGAGCCGCATGGATCGCGGCGAGCTACGTCAGCAGTTTGGCATGGTGCTGCAAGACGCCTGGCTATTCGATGGCACGATTGCCGAAAACATCGCCTACGGCTG
>USJB01000264.1 GCA_900554905.1 uncultured Collinsella sp.
GGGCGAGGCCGTGGGCGAGCCGACCGAGTGCGCACTCGTCAATGATGCCGGCAAGGCTGGTCTTACTGGCCTGACTGCCGAGCACCCGCGCGTGGGCGAGGCCCCGTTCGACTCGGGCCGCAAGATGATGTCCGTGGTCGTCGAGACCCTTGACGGCGAGTATGAGCAGTACACCAAGGGCGCGCCCGACGTGGTGATCGGCCTGTGCACCCATATCTACGAGGGCGAAAAGGTCGTCCCGCTGACCGAGGAGCGTCGCGCCGAGCTCGTGGCCGCCAACAAGGCCATGGCCGACGAGGCCCTGCGCGTGCTGGCGCTGGCAAGCCGCACCTACACCGAGATTCCGAGCGACTGCAGCCCCGCTGCGCTCGAGCACGACCTGGTCTTCTGCGGCCTGTCCGGCATGATTGACCCGGTCCGTCCCGAGGTCGCCGACGCCATCCGCGAGGCCCACGATGCCGGCATTCGCACCGTCATGATCACGGGCGACCATATCGACACCGCCGTGGCCATTGCCAAGCAGCTGGGAATCGTCACCGATCGCAGCCATGCCATCACCGGTGCCGACCTCGATCGCATGAGCGACGAGGAGCTCGACGCGCACATCGAGGACTACGGCGTGTACGCCCGTGTCCAGCCCGAGCACAAGACCCGCATCGTCGAGGCTTGGAAGTCGCGCGACCAGATCGTCGCCATGACGGGCGACGGCGTCAACGATGCCCCGTCCATCAAGCGCGCCGACATCGGCGTTGGCATGGGCATCACCGGTACCGATGTCACCAAGAACGTCGCCGACATGGTGCTTGCTGACGATAACTTCGCCACCATCATCGGTGCCTGCGAAGAGGGCCGTCGCATCTACGACAACATCCGCAAGGTCATCCAGTTCCTGCTTTCGGCCAACCTTGCCGAAGTCTTCTCGGTATTCATCGCCACGCTCATCGGCTTTACCATCTTCCAGCCGGTGCAGCTGCTGTGGGTGAACCTGGTCACCGACTGTTTCCCCGCGCTCGCGCTGGGCATGGAGGACGCCGAGGGCGACATCATGAAGCGCAAGCCGCGCAACGCCAAGGACGGTGTCTTTGCCGGACATATGGGTCTGGACTGTGTGGTCCAGGGCTTGATCATCACCGTGCTGGTGCTGGCGAGCTTCTTTGTGGGCGTGTACTTTGACATGGGCTACATCCACATCGCCGATATGATCGCCGGTAATGCCGACGAGGAAGGCGTGATGATGGCATTCATCACGCTCAACATGGTCGAGATCTTCCACTGCTTTAATATGCGCAGCCGTCGTGCGTCGCTGTTCACCATGAAGAAGCAGAACAAGTGGCTGTGGGCTTCCGCCGCGCTGGCACTGGTGCTGACGGTGATCGTGACCGTGCAGCCGACGCTTGCCGAGATGTTCTTTGGCCCCGTGACGCTTGAGCTTAAGGGCGTTATCGCCGCGCTGGGCTTGGCCTTCCTGATCATCCCGCTGATGGAGATCTACAAGGCGATCATGCGCGCGGTCGAGAAGGAGTAAGCTAACCTGTCCGGGCCCGCCCCTGCGTGTTTTCTTCTTCGCTGGTCCTCGCGCTTCGCGCTGCGGGATCGCTCAGAAGAAAACACTCCCGGGGCGGGCCCTACGGTATCCTTGCTGGCTTTTCTCCCGCGCGGATGAAAAAGGGCTGAGGGAAAGTTTGTGAGCTGGTCGGGCTTTGCCCGGCCAGCTTTTTTTGATTTAAAATACCTGCTCAGTTGTGATTTTGGGTGCTGGGAGGCGTTTGTGGGCAAGGTTAAGGCTAAGGCGAAGAAAAAGACGACGGGGGCGCGGGCTAAGCGTGACCGTCGTCGGAAGCTTGCGACCGAAGCCCCTGCGTCCGCCGAGGAGTTGTTGGCGAGCGTACCGGGGCTCGATGCGCTACAGGATGTTCCGGCGTTCGACGATCTGCCGGTCGATGCCGCCCAACAGGCAGCCTTCGATGATTTTTGCGCGCAAGCCGAGCAGCCAGAGCAGATGCAGCTGGGCGCCGTGGTGCGCCTGGACCGCGGGTTTCCGCTGGTGGCCACTGTCGACGACACCTTTCGCGCCGAGCATGCCGTGGGGTTTGCCAAGTCGCGCGGCGAGGGCGAGGTCCTGCTGCCTGCCGTGGGCGACCGTGTGGCGGTGCGCCGCGCTCCCGGGCACGATATGGGCGTGATTGAGTGCGTGCTGCCGCGCCGTACGAGCTTTGAGCGTTGGCGCGGCCGTGCCCGTGGAGAGCGCCAGGTGCTCTGCTCCAACGTGGATAGCGTGCTAATCGTGCAGGCGCTCGGTGCCGGTGAGGTGCTACTCGACCGCGTGGCGCGCTCGCTGGTGTTGGCGCTCGACTGCGATGCCGAGCC
>USJB01000265.1 GCA_900554905.1 uncultured Collinsella sp.
TTTGCGCCCAACGACCCCGCCGGCGTCCGCCATACCGCGATGCTTGCCATGGCAAAGCTCGAATACCCTGCCGAGGAGCTCAAGCGTTTTCGTTCCGCCCACTCCGTGTCCTATCTTGCCAACACGCCGCTGCGCCGCCGTCCCAAGGACGCAGAGCGCGACCTGGACCCGTGGACGCTCATCGCGCTGATGAGCACTGCTTGGCGCGAGCTGGATTACGAGGGCGCCGAGCACTACCTGCGCATCCTGGTGCGCTCATGCCCGCACGCGGCCGAGGCGCTCTACTTCCAAACCGAGTTTCCCGATGGCGTCTATGCCCGCGTCAACGTAGGTCCGGGCTCCACCGATGAGCTTGTCCTTGCCCTGTCCGAGGCGACGCCGGTGCTGCAGGAGGGCCTAGGCGCGCCCGACAACGCCAGCTTTGCCGCCTGGGTCGCCACCAACGACATCGTGCGCTCCCAAATCGACGAGCGCATTCTGCGCGCGGCCGAGCAGGGTTTGCCGTTTAAGGGAGGAGACCTCTAATGGATCCGAGCGTCTACATCCCCGCCTACCTGGAGCGCGCCTACCTTGCGTCGCACCCCGAACTCACCGATGCAGCACGCGAGCTTGTCCATAACGACATCAGCGCAAACCCTCAAAAGTATGCGCAGACCGAGCATGCCCAGGCGCTGCTGTCCTATGCCGGCGTCCACCGCCACCTGCTCGACGAACTCCATCGCATCGAGGACATGGGCAGCGACGAGGAGTTCGAGCAGACGCGCAATCGCCTGTTCGACGACATGCGCGATGAGCTGCTCAAGATTGTTCGCGTCGATGCGCATGTCCTCGATGCCCAGCTGCTCGCCATCATCCTGGCCGACACGCCCGTTGACGCCTGCCTGGGCGACCTGATGAAGCTCGAGGCGAGTACGGCCGACTACCTGCAACAGAGCGTGCCCGGGTTTGATATGGAGGCCCCGCACTACTGGGCCAATAATGTTTTGGCCGACGGTGTCACCGCAGCAGACCTTACCGTGAGCGAGCCGGCTCTTATCGGGTGGCTCCACACGCTCGAGGCCATCTCGCAGCTGTGCATGGCGAGCGCTCGTTACCGCGCCGCCGCCAACTACTCTCGCCGTGTTCTTAAGGCGGAGGGCTATCCCACCCGGGCCGCCGGCACCGTGTTGCTTGCCCTCGCCCGCTTGGAAGACCAGGACGGCTTTTTTGCCCTGGCACATCAGCTCGAGGAACAGATAGGGGCGGACGCACTCGAAAACTCTCCTTGGTACCTGCTCGCCCGCACGATTCTGCTGTTCAAAACAAACAAGATGCGCCCGGCGACGCGCGCGCTGCGTGAGTTCGCTAACCGCTGCGAGGGCGGCGCGTTCTTCTTGCTGAACCCCATGTACCAGACGCCGTATCTTCCCTGCCGACCCGAGCCGCGCGACCCCTGGGACCTCTCGCACCAGGCGGTTTGGGAAGCCGACGGCATTATCTCGGACACCCCCGACTTTGCCCCCTGGGCCAACGCTTGCGAAGACGTATCGCAGCTTGCCCAGGAATTTGCGCGCCGCTACGGCTTTTAGCGACGCGATCGCCCCGACCATGTCGTTTACGTTAGGAACGGTTTCATGAATCTCCGCTCATCTCTTGCCTGCACCTCGAGCGATATCGCCCGCTGGGGACTGCGCTCTGTCCTCAAGCGCCAGGGTGGCGTGCTTCCCGGCCGCATCGCCATGAAGATCGACCCCGAGCTGCTAAACGACCTCGCGGGCCTTGTCGACCGCAGCGTGGTGATCACCGGCACCAATGGCAAGACCACCACCTCCAACCTTATCGCCGACGCCGTTGCCGCCAGCGGCGCCACCGTGGTATGCAACCGCGCCGGCAACAACATGGAGCCGGGCGTGGTGGGCGCACTGCTCGAAGCGCGCAGCGGCCTCAAGCGAGCCGGCGGCGGCAAGCGCGTGGGCGTTTTTGAATGCGATGAGCTCTACACCGTGCGCGTCCTGCCCAAGCTCAAGCCGACGTACTTCGTGCTGCTCAACCTGTTCCGCGACCAGCTGGATCGCTATGGCGAGATCGATCACACCCAGGAGGTCATCGCCCATGCATTGGAGCTCTCGCCGGCAACGACGCTCATCTATAACGCCGACGATCCGCTGTGTGCCGCGATCGCCGCGCGCGTTCCCAATGCAAGCATCGCCTTTGGCATCGACGGTGCCACCAACACCGAGTCCGACCGCATTAGCGACTCGCGTTTTTGCTCGCAGTGCAACGCGCCGCTGGAGTACGACTATGTACAGTACGGCCAGCTCGGCGCCTATCATTGCCCTTCGTGCGGCTGGAGTCGTCCCGCGCTGGTCCGTCGTGTGACGGGCGTGG
>USJB01000266.1 GCA_900554905.1 uncultured Collinsella sp.
TACCGCAGATAATGATCCATTCGGGCACGTGGTGCGCCGCCTCGCAGATATCGAACAGGTCGTTGACCACACGGCTCATCATGTCACCCGAGCTGTTGCGATCGAAGTATGCAAAGCTAAACCGTTCGTACTGATCGAACAGGTCCTCACGCATCTTGGACTCCATGCGCGCGCCCATCACGTGGCCCCAATAGCTCACAAAGTAGCGGCAGGCGCAGCGGATGGCATACATCAGCACCAGTCCCACCGCGATCATGCCGAGCGCCTGCATAATGGCAGCCTGGCCCTGGGTAAACAACCCTCCGGTCAGATTGCGCAGGATAATGGGAAACGCCAGGTCAATGGCGGCAAGCACCAGGGCACAAATAGTATCAGCAACAAAAAGCCCCATCTGGGGCTTGTAGTAAGAAAGAAACCTCTTCAGCATGTGATCCTCAAAGAAATATCAGCAACGTAAGGCCCTGGGACAAAGCAATCAGTAGTACTTATCCCAGGGCTATCCCCACTCGTTAAAGCTCCGTGCCCCCAAGGCGGTGCGCGATGCTATCGCAGGCCAAGGCGCCCACGACGGTCTTAGCATCTTCGATCTTGCCGTCGAGCACGGCGTCGATCAGCTCGTGCAGCGGAACGAGGTCCACGTTGACGAACTCGTCATCATCGGGGTTGGGCGCATCAAACTCGAGCTTGGTAGCCAAGTAGATGTGGATGATCTCATCGCAAAAACCGCAGGACGTGACAATCGACGTCAAAAAGCGAATGCGACCGGCCCTAAAGCCCGTCTCCTCATGCAGTTCGCGCTTGGCGCAATCGAGCGGGTCCTCGCCCGGGTCGAGCTTGCCGGCGGGAATCTCGACCGTCACGCGGTCGATGGCGGTGCGGTACTGACGCACCAGTACGATCTTGCCGCTCTCGGTAAGCGCCACAACGGCCGCCGCGCCCGGATGGCGAACGATATCGCGGGCGCTACGGCGACCGTTGGGCAGTTCAACCTCAAGACGGTGGACGTCGAGGATCTTGCCCTTCCAGGCACACTCCTCCGAAAGAATCTTCTCGTGCAACAGGGCGTCATGCGGGTCGTCGTCGCCCAGCACCAGCGCCGGCTCGTCAGCGATCTCGCCACCAGGCTCGCCCTCGGCGTGCCCATACATGCGGCTGTCCTCTTCGACGATCTGCGCGTCCACGAGCTCTTCGTTCTTCTCGTCCATCCGTCTCATCCCTCTCGGATTTTAGGCATCCCAGGCGTCGCGGCCGCGCAGCGCGCGCAGGCCAATGTCGTGACGCAGAGTCTTGCCTTCAAAGTCGATCTTCTCGCAGGCCTCGTAGGCAAGGTCGCGAGCGTTCTCGAACGTGTCGCCCAGCGCGGTCACGGCGAGCACGCGACCGCCGTTGGTCACGAGCTTGCCGTCCACCACAGCGGTGCCGGCGTGGTACACCGTCACGTTCTCCATGGCCTCGGCATCCTCGATACCGGTGATGACCTTGCCCTTCTCATAGCTGCCGGGATAGCCCGCGCTCGTCAGGACAACGGCCACGGCCCACTCGTCACGCCAATCGAGCTCAATCTGATCGAGTTCGCAGTTGGCGCAGGCCAGCATAACCTCGACCAGGTCGTTCTTAAGGCGCGGCAGCACGACCTGCGTCTCGGGATCGCCAAAGCGAGCATTGAACTCCAGCACCTTGGGGCCGGCGGGGGTAAGCATAAAGCCGCCGTACAGGCAGCCGCGGTAGTCGATGCCCTCGGCAGCAAGCTCGGCAACGGTCTGCTCCATGACCTTCACCATCGTGGCGTGCTCCTCATCGGTCACGATGGGCACCGGGCTGTAGACGCCCATGCCGCCGGTGTTGGGGCCCTTGTCGCCCTCGAGCGCGCGCTTGTGGTCCTGCGAGGTAGCCATGGGGCGCACGGTCTTGCCGTCGGTAAAGGCCAGCAGCGAGCACTCGGGGCCAACGAGCATCTCCTCGATAACCACCGTGTTGCCGGCATCACCAAAGGTGCCGCCAAAGCACTCACGCACAGCTTCCTCGGCCTGCGAAAGCTCGGTTGCCACAATAACGCCCTTGCCCGCGGCAAGGCCGTCGGCCTTCACGACAATGGGAGCGCCTACCTCGTGCAGGTAATCCATGGCTTCATCCTGCGACGTGCACTTTTTGTAGCGCGCCGTGGGAAGGCCATGGGCCAGCATGAATTCCTTCGAAAAGCTTTTGGAACCTTCGAGGCGCGCACCCTGCGCACCAGGGCCGAACACCGCGATGCCCGCCGCGCGAATAGCATCGGCGACGCCAGCGACCAGCGGAGCCTCGGGGCCAACAACCACAAGGTCGATGTTCTCGCTGCGCGCGAAGCCGAT
>USJB01000267.1 GCA_900554905.1 uncultured Collinsella sp.
TCTATGCCATCCCCTCGATAATCTTGGCAAGCTTTGCCGCCTGCTCGGACGCCGTCCCCTCAACGGCCTCGCACGTTTGGTCACGGTCGGGCACAAACGAGCGCACGACCTGTGTCGGCGACCCGGCAAGACCGCAACGCGCGGGGTCGGCGTTCACGTCGGCGGCACTGACCACGCGCACGTCCGCCTCCTCCGCCGCGCGAATACCGGCAATACTCGGCATACGCAACTGGCCAATCTCCTTGGCAGTCGTCATCGCGCACGGCATCTCAAGATAGACCGTCTCCTCGCCGGCATCGCAACCGTGAACGAGCGAAAGCGCACCGCACGTCGTAAAACCTGCGCTCTGCACGCAACTTACGTCGGTCACGCAGGGAATCTCAAAGGCTCCGGCAAGCTCGGGACCAATCTGGGCCGTATCGCCATCCACCGCCATCTTGCCGCAGATGAGCAGGTCGAAGTCCTCGTCGAGCGCCTCGATGCTGCACTTGAGGGCGTAGGTGGTTGCCAGGGTATCGGCGCCTGCAAAGGCGCGATCGGTTAGTAGCAGTGCGTCATCGGCGCCTCGGGCGATGCAGTCGCGCAATAGCGATTCAGTCGCGGGGATGCCCATCGACACCACCGTTACGCGCACATCCATGCCAAAGCCGATAAAGTCGTCCTTCAGCGCCAGCGCGCATTCCAAAGCGCTCGCGTCAAAGGGATTAATGACCGCTTGCTTGCCATCGCGCACGATAGTATTGGTCTTGGGGTCCATCTTGACCTCGGTGCTGCCCGGCACGGCCTTGACGCACACCACCATATGGAAATCGCTCATCTTCACGCGCCCCCTTTCTGGACGAGCTCATCCAAGAGCTTCTCCGAAAACAGGTTGCCACGGCCCAGCTGCCCGGCAGGATCGAGCTGGAGCTTGAGCCGCGCCGACTCGACCATGGCCTCGTGACCGTACATCGTCTCCAAGAAGCCCGCCTTGATCTTGCCGACGCCATGCTCGGCAGAAACGGCACCGCCCATGGCCGTGACCTCAGAAGCCCACTGGGCAAAGAGTTCTCCGCCGCGGCGATAATCCTGCGCATCGCGCGGCAGAATGTTCACATGCAGATGGTTGTTACCGATGTGCCCCCAGGCGGCAGATTCAAGCCCACTTTCGGCCAACGTGCGGCGATACAGGGCGATGACATCGGCCAAACGTGCGTTGGGCACCGACATGTCCGAGCCCAGTTTGGTGATGGTGGGATCCGTGCGGCGGCGCTCGTCGATGAGCATGTTGACGCTCTCGGGCACCGCATGACGGAAGAATCGCTGACACTCGCGATCGACCTCGGTGCGCGCGACCCATGTCGCATCGTCGCTGCCGCCCGCAAGCTCCAGTACCCACCCCAAGTGATACAGCTCCTCAGTCGCCTGGGCTTCGTCGTCGCAGTCGAGCTCCACGTAGACACAGACCTTGGCCTCTTTGTCGAGCGCCGGCAGCGAGGCAAACGCCGTCGACTGCTCGCGCTGGTGACGCAGAATATCCAGGGCGCCAGCATCGAAGTACTCGATGGCAGCCGCATGGGACAGGACGGGACGCACAGAATCGGTGAAGGACACGGCCTTGTCTTCGCTGTCGAAGAAGCAGCTCACGCCCCAAACGACCGCGGGTGCCACCTGCAGGGCAATCTCGAGTTCGGTGATGACGCCGATTGTGCCACACGCACCGATAAACAGATCGATGGCATCCATATCGTCAGCAACGAAATAGCCCGAAGCATTTTTGGTCTTGGGCATGGTGTAGTCGGGAAGGTCGAGCTCGAGCGCGCGGCCCTCTGCCGTCACGAGCGACAGGTGGCGGCCCTGGGCAAAAGCCTCGCCGCGCTGAAGCTCAAGCAAATCGCCATCAGCCAGTGCGACGTGGAGTCCCGTGATATGTGGGCGCATGGGGCCGTAGGCGTAGCTGCGGGCACCGGAGGCGTTACATGCCGCCATGCCGCCCAGACAGGCAGACGCCTCGGTGGGATCGGTGGGAAAAAACTGCTCGGGGGCCTCTTGAAACTCCTCGTAGGCCTTAAGCGATGCCTGGTCCCAACCAGCGGTCGGCAGCACCTTCTTGCTCAGCTGCTTGCGCAGCTCCGAGAGCACAACGCCCGGCTCCACGCGCAGCAGAAATTGGCCTTGTTCATCGCGGCGAAGGCCCAAGTAACGATTCATACGGGAAGTATTGAGGATATGCCCGCCGTGGGGCACGGCGCCGGCGGCAAGGCCGGTTCGGGCGCCCTGAACCGTTACCGGGACACACTCGGCATGGAGCTTTCCCAAAATGGCACGGACCTCGTCTTCCGTTGTCGGAAACGA
>USJB01000268.1 GCA_900554905.1 uncultured Collinsella sp.
GAAACCTTGACCAGGTTCTTGCGGCCAAAGAGTTTGTTCATGATGGAGGACTTGCCCACGTTGGAGCGGCCGACGAAGCTCACCTCGGGACAGGTGGACTCGGGGATCTGCGAAACCTTGCCGTAGCTGGCAACGAACTTGGCAAGCTGGTAGTTAATTGAATCGGCCATGGACACTCCTTGGTCGTAGGTTTTTACAAAACGGGCGTGCTATTGCGCGGCGGCGATACTACGAACGATGTCAAGCGTGATGCCGCTCGCGGTGCGAGCGTACTCATCCAGATCGAACTCGCGCTCGCAAAACGCGTCATATGCCTCGTCACAATTATCGCTGATAGCGCGCAGCACTAGGCAATCGACACCATTCTTGGCCGCGATGTGCGCAATTGCCGCACCCTCCATCTCGACGCAATCGGCATGCGTGGCCTCAATCGCAGCGTTACGCATGGCGTCACCCGTAACAAAGCGGTCACCTGTGGCGATAGTGCCACACAGGAACTGCTTGGGGTCCTTCTCCGCAGAATTCTCATCCGCCGAGGCATCCACAAATCCATGCTCGGCAAGCACGGCGGCGGCAACATCAGCCAACGCCGGCGTCGAGACAAACTCCTCGAGCCCCGGCGCGGACTCGGCGATGAGTGCCGTATCGGTATCCAGATAGCGCAGGCACTTGCCTATAACCACGTCGTTAATATGCAGTTTAGGGTTAAGGCCACCCGCAATGCCCGAAAACACAACGGCCTGCGGGGCGTATTTGCTGATGAGATGTTGCGTTGCAGCAGCGGCGTTCACGGTCCCCATGCCTGCCGTCGTGGCGACTACTGTCAGACCCGAAAGCCCACCGTTCACAACGGTCAAGCCCGCCTCCTGCGACTCATGCACGCCACTCAGCTCTTCCTTAATCTGCGCAACCTCTTTTTCGAGTGCGCCTATGATCGCGATGGTTGCCATGCCATCCCCCAAATCCGTGCAAATTGCTATCCACGGTATGGTACCAGCATTTCGACTCAACCGTGTCAGCACCAAGCCGTTAGGCCAGTACAGCTCGGGTATCATAAAGGGGCAAAAATGGCTTGTTAGCCGATGGCCGACCTGAGCTCCGCGCGGCGCTTTTTCATGCCGGTCATAACGGCATTACGCAACTCGGGCATGCGCGCGGTATCCATCTGGGGCACGCCCTCGAGCTTATAGGGAATGCCCAGTTGCTCGTACTTGACGACACCCATCGTGTGATACGGCAGCATTTCCAGGCCCACCACGTTGTGCCATGGAGCGATGAGGCGACCGAGCTTCTCGCACTCCTCCACCGTGTCGGTAATGCCCGGCACCACCACGTGACGGATAACGACCTTGATCTTGCGACGTGCAAGCTCATCGCCAAACGCCAGGATGCGTGCGGGATCACAACCGGTCAGCTTTTTATGCTCGACCGGGTCGGCATGCTTGATATCGAGCAGTACCATGTCGGTCTCGTTGAGAACGGCATCGAACTTCTCGGGGTGGTTGGGGTCAAACGCATATCCGCAGCTGTCAAGGCAGGTATGCACGCGGCCATCGGGGTTGTTGTGCATTGTACGGAACAGGTCGGCCAAAAACTCGGGCTGCAGAAGCGGCTCGCCACCCGAAACCGTAATTCCGCCGCTGCGGTAAAACTCATGGTTACTCTGGAACTCGTCCATGAGGTGCTCGACGGTCACCATGGTGCCGCCGTTAACCGACCAGGTATCGGGGTTGTGGCAATACGCACAGCGCATGGGGCAGCCTTGGACAAACACCACAAAGCGGATGCCGGGTCCATCGACCGTTCCCATCGTCTCAATTGAATGCACGCGGCCCAGGGCAAACGCGGAGTCCTCGGGACGAGCGTCCACACCCTCGAGCGTCATCTCAGCCATTCCCGCTACCTTGCCTCTCATTGGTTTTAGTTACATAAATGCCAGAGCCATTCTAGCCCATACGCATGATGGTGAAACGGTTTAGCGGTCAATTGGGTTGTTCTATTTGGCCCCAGCAAGAGCAGCGGGGGGGTCATCGCAACCTGCCCGCCGCCGTGGCAATAGTAATCGATAGACGCCAGGCCTTACGCCTTGAGCGTGAGCACCGCACCGAAGGCGGTCGGCCGCAATGGCTCGAGATGACACCGCCGACCTGGGTCCAGGCAACGTCCTTAAAGCCCAGGTCGTGCGCATAGACCTCCATGTCGTCGCGCAGCTCCTGGGAAAGGCCCACCGAATACGCCAGGCCAATGTGAGAGTAATCAATATCGCCCTTGGCAACCATGTGGTCAATAAAGGCGCGGGCGCATT
>USJB01000269.1 GCA_900554905.1 uncultured Collinsella sp.
GACCCTCGCGGGCAAGCGCCATCCGCTGCGTGCCGCCATCGACCGCATGCGCGGGCGGACACTGCCCATCAAATGCCTGGAGACCGCGCTGGCCTGGGTGCTCTTTGAGGGCCTGGAGCTGGTGTTTTCGCAGTCTGCTCAGCTTAACGTGCTCGACTACCGCCTGCTGTACGTGGTACTGATCGGCACGCTGTATGGGCTCGATTTTGGCCTGATTGCGGCGCTGATGGCGTCGGTGGGTTTGGCCGCGAGCTACTTTACTCAGTACGGCTATACCTTCCAGGGCCTGTTCTACGAGCCGTCCAACTGGCTGCCGTTTATTGCGTACTTTGTGGTGGGTGCCGTGTGCGGCTATGTGCAGCTGCGCAACAGCGAAGCCATTAGGGCGGAGCGCGATCAAAACGAGCTCGTGCGCAACCGCAATACGTTCCTTACGCAGCTCTACCACGACGCGATCGAGGACAAGCGCGCGTACAGGCGACAGATCGTGGGTCGCCACGACAGCTTTGGCAAGATCTTTGCCGTGACACAGGAGCTCGACGTGCTCAACCCACGCGATATCTATCGCAAGTGCTGCGAGCTTTTGGGCGAGATCCTCGAGAACGATTCGGTGGCGATCTACCATGTTTCGGGCGGGGCATTTGCACGCCTGGTGGCAGCAAGTCCCGCGATTGCCGAAGATGCCGCACGCTCGCTCACGCTCGAGCAGCTTGCCCCTCTTTTGGGCGACGGGGGTCGTTCGAACCTGTGGGTGAACCGCGAGCTGACGCCGGGGCTTCCCATGTTTGGATACACGATCGAGCGCGACGGGGCACCCGCCGTGTTGATCTTTGTGCGTCACGTGGCCGAAAGCCAAATGACCCTGTTCTACCAAAACCTGTTCTACCAAAACCTGTTCCGCATCCTGTGCGGCCTGGTGGAAAGTGCGTTGGGACGCGCCTTCGATTACGAGGCCGTGGCGCAGGATAAGCGCTGCGTTGCCGGCACGTGCGTGCTCAACCACGATGCCTTTGGCCAGGAGCTTGCCGCCGAGCAAGCGCTTGCGGACAACAAGATGGGGAGCTTCTTGCTCCTGCGCGTGGTGCCGGGCATGGAGCCTGTTGGCGAGCTGGTCGGCGCCGTTGGGTCGGCGATTCGCGAGAGCGATGCTGCAGGCCTGGTCGATGGCGACCGGGTCGAAGCTCGCGAACATGCCGATGTCGTTGACGATAGGCGTATCGTTTTCGGGATGGCAGTCGCAGTTGGGACTGATGTCCATGGCAAGCGAGATGTGGAAGCTCGGGCGGCCGTCGACGACGGCCTTGGTGTACTCGGCGATCTTGTAGTTGAGCACGTCGGCCGCAGCGTCATAGCCGGGCTTGATGCAGTCCTGGTTGCATGCCGCAATGCAGCGTCCGCAGCCCACGCAGCGATCGTGGTCGATGGCAGCCACGTGCACCGTGCGAGTAGCGCCGCTGGCAAGCTCGCGCTCGCGGGTGCCGTCGAACGAGATAGCGTTGTGCGCGCAGATCTTTTCGCAGGCACGGCAGCCAATGCAGTGCTCGGTCGCGACGTTCGGTTTGCCGGCGGCATGCTGCTCCATCTTGCCGGCACGGCTGCCGCCTCCCATGCCCAGGTTCTTCATGGCGCCGCCAAAACCGGCCTGCTCATGGCCCTTAAAGTGGGTGAGGCTGATCACGATGTCGGCGTCCATGAGTGCCTGACCGATCTTGGCCTCGCGCACGTACTCGCCACCCTCGACCGGGACGAGCGCCTCGTCGGTACCCTTGAGGCCGTCGGCGATGATGATCTGGCAGCCCGTGGCATACGGGGTAAAGCCGTTCTGGTAGGCGGTATCGATGTGCTCGAGCGCGTTTTTGCGGCTACCGACATAGAGCGTGTTGCAGTCGGTGAGGAAGGGCTTGCCGCCCAGTTCCTTCACGACATCCGCGACGGCGCGGGCGTAGTTGGGGCGCAAAAAGCTCAGGTTGCCCAGCTCGCCAAAGTGAATCTTGATGGCGACGAACTTGTTCTCAAAGTCGATCTGCTCGATACCGGCGTGACGGATGAGGCGCTTGAGCTTGTCGAGCTGGCTCTCGCGAGCATGCGTGCGCAGGTTGGTGAAGTACACCTTAGCGGGTGCTGCGGGTGCAGTTGCGGTCATAGATCTATCCCCTCGGTCTATATGGCGTTACAGACATAGAGGATGGTACCAGTTAAAGCAGAGTTAAAGTCAAGTACGGAACCTAGTCATTGGGGACGTTCTTAAATGACCAGTCGCAAGGGACACTCTTTCGCCGCCCGGCAGT
>USJB01000270.1 GCA_900554905.1 uncultured Collinsella sp.
ATGACCGCCCCGAAGGGCCTCACCGCAGCTTCCGGTATTGACGTCATGACCCACGCCATCGAGTCCTACGTCTCCATCATGGCTTCCGATTACACCAAGGGCCTCTCCGAGCGCGCCGCAAAGCTCGTCTTCGAGAACCTCCCGAGCTCCTTCACCAACGGTGCCAAGGATCCGCACGCTCGCGAGGAGATGCACAACGCATCCTGCATGGCCGGTATGGCATTCGGTAACGCCTTCCTGGGCCTCAACCACTCCATGGCCCACAAGCTCGGCGCCTTCCATCACCTGCCCCACGGCATCGCCAACGCCGTCATCCTGACTCGCGTCATGCGCTACAACGCCGCTGAGGCCCCCGTCAAGATGGGCACGTTCTCTCAGTATCCTTACCCCAACGCGCTGCACAACTACGCCGAGATGGCTCGTTACTGCGGCATCGACGGCAAGGACGACCGTGAGGTCTTCGAGAACTTCATCACGAAGCTCGAGGAGCTCAAGGACTTCATCGGTGTCAAGAAGACCATCGCCGACTACGGTGTCGACGAGCAGTACTTCCTCGACACCCTCGACGAGATGACCGAGCAGGCATTCAACGACCAGTGCACCGGCGCTAACCCGCGCTACCCGCTCATGAGCGAGATCAAGGAGCTCTACCTGGACGCCTACTACGGCCGCGAGCCCCAGGATTACGCCGTCTGCTAGTTTTAGCACGGTTTTTAACGGCGGGGGTGCACGGGTGTTTCACACACCCCCGCCGTCGCTTCTATCGCATCGTTGAAAGGATGCAACCATGCTGCTACCCGATTCCAAGACCGAGCTCGTCCGCCGTGGCAACAAGGTCGTTTACGACCTGGGCGACAAGATCGTCAAGGTCTTTAACGAGACCAAGCCTGTCTCCGACGTGTTCAACGAGGCTTTGAATCTTGCCCGCATCAATGAGTGCGGCATCCGCAGCCCCAAGGCTCTCGAGGTTTCCCAGCTCGAGAACGCCAACGGCTGGGCGCTCGTGACCGAGAAGGTTCCGGGCACCACCCTTGCCGAGAAGATGACTGCCGAGCCCCAGCGCTTTGGTGAGTACCTCGAGATGTTCGTCGACCTCCAGATCGAGATCCACGGCTACACCTCCCCGCTGCTCAACCGTCAGCGCGACAAGTACGCCCGCATGATCGACAGCCTTGATCAGCTCAATGCCACCACGCGCTACAACCTTCAGGAGCGTCTGGACGGCATGACCAAGGAGTTCAAGGTCTGCCACGGCGACTTCAACCCCTCCAACGTCATCGTCGGCGACGACGGCCAGCTGTACGTCTGCGACTGGGCACACGCCACCCAGGGCTCCCCTGCTGCCGACGTTGCCACCACCTACCTGCTCTTTGCCCTCAACAGCAAGGACCAGGCCGAGGCCTACCTGGAGCTCTACTGCGACCGCGCCGACATGCCCATGCAGGTCGTGCGTCAGTGGACGAGCATCGTCGCCGCTTCTGAGCTCGCTCGTAAGCGCAACGTGAACGATGAGTTCCTGAAGAACTGGATCGACGTCGTCGATTATCAGTAATATCTGAGCGATTAATTTCGCATCGGAGGCACAAAGGAAAACCCCGCAGCTCATATGGGCTGTGGGGTTTTCCTTTGCTCGTTAAGCTGATTCACGCACCAAAAAGGACTGCCCCGCATCTCATCCTAAGAGAGATACGGGGCAGTCCTGCAATTACATCAAATAGCAGAAACGTCGATTAGCGACGGGCAGCCTTCACAAGCTCGGCGACCTTACCGACGATCTCATCAATCGCCACGTCTTCACGCTCACCGGTAGCACGATCCTTGAGCTCCACCGTGCCATTCTTGAGACCACGCTTACCCAGAACGACCTGATACGGGAAACCCATAAGGTCGTTGTCGGCAAACTTAAAGCCGGGACGCTCGTCGCGGTCATCCACGACGACCTCGATACCAACGGCGCACAAGCCCTCGACGATTTGGTCGCAGACGGTCTCGCACTCCTCCTTCTTGGGATCGAGCGGAATCACCGCCACCTCGTACGGAGCGACAGAGACCGGCCAGACGATGCCATGCTCGTCATTGTGCTGCTCCACGACGGCAGCAAGCGAGCGAGACACGCCCACGCCGTAGCAACCCATGATGAGCGGTTTTTCCTTGCCGTCCTCATCCATAAAGGTGGCACCCATGGCCTCGGAATACTTGGTACCCAGTTGGAAGACCTGAGAGACCTCGATGCCGCGGGCAGCAGAGAGCGGCTTGCCGCAGTGCGGGCAGGG
>USJB01000271.1 GCA_900554905.1 uncultured Collinsella sp.
GTGCGATACCACGCGAACTCCGTCGTTGCTTATGCGCAGGCGCACAACGGACAGTATGCCGGCTGTGCTTGCCATATCGAAAAGGGTGTCGTCGCCGGCGGGGCGCTCGCCCGAGACCAGCAGCACGTAGGCGTCCTGGTTTCCTCTTCCGTCCGTATATTCCACTACGTCGAAGTCGTAATCGTATATGCTGTCGCGCTCCACGTCGCCCTCGCCAAACCCAAGGGGAAAGTCCACAGGCGTGGGAGCGGACCACGTTCCGTTTGCCTTTGTGTGTACCACCAGGCGCGAGCGACCATTGTCGCCGTAGCGCACCGAGGCGATACGGAACAGGCATTCTACGCCGGCAATCATTGCCAGCTTCATGTGGGCTTCGCTGAGCACGCCAGCAAACAGCACGTTGTCGCTCGAGGGCTTGATGCCGCCACGCTCGTCCTCCGACACGCCGGCAGAATCGGCGTTCGGGTCGGCAGCGGTGTTCGTTGCCTGACCGATGTAGGTGTACTCATACATCGGCGCGGCGTTTTCGTCGTTCTCCATCAGCACGTGGACGAAATGCTCGATCTGTCCCGTGTCGTCGCTTTCTGCATCCGCCTCGAGCTCAATGCGCGTGACCGCTTGATCCCAATCGCGCACGACAGGCGCGGCGTTTACGGCAGTGGCCTTAACCTCGGCGCGTGCGAGCAGTTCGGCGTTGGTGACGATGGTGGCCGATGCGATAAATTGCGGCACGCCGCCCGCCTCGGCGTTGCCGGCCGAGCCGAAGCAGGCATCCAGCGTATAAGGCGTATCTCCATCCAATGCGAGCTCAGAGCGCTGGAGCCCATACTGGTCGCCATTGTTCACCGACATATTCCACGAATCGATGAGTGTGGGCCACGACCCCGACCAAGCCTTGGTGGTCCACTTGAACATTACGAACTGGAGTATCACATCGACATCGACGTCTGCACCTACACGCAGCCGCGGAAGCTGGTGTCCATCTGCCTTTTCGTACCCAATGAACAGCGTGAGGGATGCGGCGCCGCGCACGGCAGACGAAGCGACGCCTGCAACGCCGGCGCCAAAGGTGACGGCAAGCCCGATCTGGATGGTGAACGAGCCCGACGTGTTTGAATAGTCGAGCGAAATGTTTTTAAAAAACGCCGCGCCGCTGCCGTGCGTGTGGGCACCCACGGCGAGCGCCAGTTTTGCCAGCACCCAGGGGTTGACGTTTAGGAAAAATGGCACCGGTCCTAGGGTAAACTGCTCGGTCCAATTGAGGTCGGTTCTTACCTGGAAGAGGGCCTTAATATTGCCGTATGCGGGGTCGTTGTTGTTACCCCAGGTTTTGCCCACCCAATCGTAGGCGAGCGAGCCGTACAGCTGTGTGGCGATATCCATCGTGAACAGCGGCGTGCAATGGTGGCGAAGGAGCTTGGTGTTTCTTGGATCGGTGCCCGAACCGGCACTCATCCTCTTGTACTGATTCCACTTCCCCTCCATCTCGTCGAGGTAGCGGTTTGCCTGCTTGGCGCCCGACTCGCGCGGCGATTTCTTCCAGTATTCCGGATCAGGGTTGCCCGAATCGTTCATATAGCTAGCTGGTTTGTACCCTCCGCCAAACAGCACGTATCCAGCAAACGAGAAATCGAACAGAATGGGAAATGTGGGCATCCAGCACGTGAACTTATTGCCGCCAATGCCGGGAAACGCCGCCGGGAAATCAAACGGAGTGATCTCTTGGTCCATGGTGGTGGGAATGATGGTGGTCGAGCCCGATTCCGCCTTTGCGGCCGGCGCGGTGACAACGGCCATAGGGGATGAGAGCGTGTAGGTTTTGCCCTGGTAGTCGAGCATAAAGCGCAGCTTGCACCCTTCCTCCAGAAGGCCCGAAGCTGCATCGAGGAACGTGTCTTCGAGCGTGAACGTCGCCAGATTATCCGCGCCCGATGCGCTGGCCTTGATCTGGCCGATCTGCGTGACGGTTTCGGTTGAGCTGCCCGCAGAGGGCATCACTTTATTGATATGCAACGTTGCCTGCCCGCCCTGCGGCAGATGAGCCTGCACGGTAAAAGCGTGCGTGTCGGGCTGGTCGTTTGCTGCTTCGTCCGCTGGCATTGCCATAAACGTGGCGTCGGCGTACTGGATGTCCCATTCGTCGAACGTGAGCTGTCGAAAGTACGGCTCGCCATCGGAGAGCGGACGTGTGGGTGCGGTAATAGCGGTGCCGCCCTGGATACGCGCAAGGGGAATCTCGACATCGCGGTAGCCTGCCATGCTAATGG
>USJB01000272.1 GCA_900554905.1 uncultured Collinsella sp.
GCTTGAACGCAAATGCCCGCATCCGTCTACATATTGCGCTGTGCCGCTGGCGTCGAGGCGGCGTATGTCGGCGCGCTCGCTCGCGTAGCCTACAAAGAGCGAGATGCTGTCGCACACCACGTGCTTGTCGATCAAATCCAGCACGGCGTTGTCGACCATCTCGCGCAAGACGGTGTAGGCCTGCTCGTAGGCATAGCCCTTCGAGAGCACCTGCCCTGTGGTGGTCGAGGTCGCTTGCGGGCGATAAGCTTGGATATCGGCGATAGTTGTCGGCTCGCGCCCGAAGGCGTGGTCGATGAGATATTCGGCGTTGACGCCGAGCTCGTCGTAGAGCAGGTTTTCGTCGAGCGCCGCGACGCCCATCAGATCGTAGACGCCGTATTTTTCGAGACGGGCCGCCACGCCGGGCCCGATGCCCCAGATGTCGGTGATGGGGCGGTGAGGCCAGATCTCCTTGCGAAAGGTCTCGTCGTCGAGTATACCGATGCGGCTGGGTACGTGCTTGGCGGTAATGTCGAGCGCTACCTTGGCCTGGAATAGGTTGGGGCCGATGCCGGCCGTCGCCGTGATGCCGGTACGCGCCAAGACCTCGTTACGCAACATGCAGGCGAAGCCTTCCGCATCGGTGTGATAGAGGTCCAGATAGGGCGTCACGTCGATAAAGCACTCATCGATGGAGTAGACGTGCACGTCCTGGGGGCTGACGTATTCCAGATAGATGCCGTAGATTTGCGCCGACACCTCCATGTAGTGCTGCATACGCGGCACTGCTTTGATGTAGTCGATGCCGTCGGGAATCTCGAACAGACGGCATCGGTTGTGTATCCCGAGGTCCTTCATGGCCTGTGTGATGGCGAGGCAGATGGTCGTGCGCCCGCGCGATTCGTCGGCAACGACCAGGCACGTAGTGAGGGGGTCGAGTCCGCGGTCGACGCACTCGACGCTGGCGTAAAACGTCTTAAGGTCGATGCAGATATAGGTGTGACGCTCGTGCCCCACGCGTCCTCCCATCAAACACATGTTCTTATCGAATACATGTTCGATAATACCCGCTCATCCGGACATCGTCAAAACCTGCCAAAAAGGGACTGGTTTGTTTTGGTAGGTATGGTCGTGCGGTTGGATCGGGTTTTTAACGCAGCTCTAAAGAGTGCGAAACAGCTCGGAAAACCTTGCTTCGTAGCATGAGCCTAACGATTGATACCGCCTATACGCACGGAAGGGTTGTGGGAAAGATGGTCAATTATGGGTTTGGTATGCCGACGCGCCTTGTTGCGGATGGAGACGTGGCTCGCTGGTGCGGAAGCATACGCGTGATGAGCTCGTCTCGGCGGCACTCGGCTCGCTCGATCGCGCCCTGCTCGAACGCGTGCTTTTTCGCTGCGACTCGGTTGAGAGCGACGGGGGAGACGAGCTGATCGACGAAGCCGTGGCCCTGGCGACCGACGAAGGCGTGGACTTTGTCCTGGCGATCGGCGATGCCGATACTGCCGGCTTTGCGCGCGAACTTGCGCGTTGCATGGCGGTACTCGATGCCGGTGAAGACGGTTTTGTTCCTTATGGATGTATTGTCTCGGAGGGCAAAGTGCCTGCCGTCGTGGGGGCCGGCGAGGTTCCCGTTTTTGCCATTATCGCACCCGAGCTGCTGGAGGGCATCGGCACTCCCTTGCGTGAGTTGCTCGGCAGCGTGTGCGCCGCGGCCTAGTACCTGCCAGGAAGGGACAGGTTAATTTTGGCAGGTAAAGCGTTTGACCCGCCAAAATAAACCTGTCCCTTTTTGGTGGGTCGCCGTTTGGGGGCGGATTGGCAACGCTCGCTGATTGTAGTCTTGACCTGCGCTAGAATAGGGGCATCTGATTATCCGGGCGCATGGAGGTATGCGCCCGTATGCTGAGGAGGACTTTATGGCAACTGTTGCCGCACCTATCGACGCTACGTCGACCGCCGCTTGGAAGGCGCTCGAGGCCCATCAGGAGAAGCTCGAGGCCGAGGGCATCGACCTCAAGGCCTGGTTCGCTGCCGATCCCGAGCGTGTGAACAAGCTGAGCTTTGACGCTGGTGACCTGCACTTCGATCTGTCCAAGAACCTTGTGACCGATGAGACCGTCAAGCTGCTGTGCGATCTTGCCCGCGAGGTGAAGCTCGAGGAGCGCCGCGACGCCATGTTCTCCGGCGAGCACATCAACACCACCGAGGACCGCGCCGTCCTGCACACCGCGCTGCGCCGCCCCGCGACCGACTCCCTGACGGTCGACGGCCAGGACGTG
>USJB01000273.1 GCA_900554905.1 uncultured Collinsella sp.
GAACCGCGTAACCCCCTAGTTCAGCATTGCATCCATCATCTCGGAGTTGACGGAGTCGTCGGCAGACCACTCGCCGTCGTCGTTGCAGGTGTACTTGAAGATAACCGTGGTCTTCCTGGGCTCGGTGGCCTTGGTCACATCGACCATAACCTGACCGGCCATCTTGTACAGCTCGTCATCGGAAGGCATCGAATCGAGCGCGGCGACCTTCTCCTGGTACTGGGTGGCAAAATCCTCAACGATCTGGTTCATGGACTTGCAGGTAATGGTGACCTCGGCAGTCGCGGTGCCCTTGTCCTCGTCGACCGTCACGTCGCCGATCTTGTAGTCAAAGCCCTCGAGATAGCTCTTGGCGTACTCCTTGGGATCGATGCCCAGCTGCTCGAACTCGTCGCCCGAAGCCTCTTCCAGGCCGGCGAGGAAGTCGTCGCCACCGTTCTTGACCTCGTCAAACTGCGTCGTAAGATCCTCGGTGATGAGCTCCTCAACCGAAGGACCTCCGCAGCCGGAAAGCACAACCACGCACGCGACCAGAACAGCCATCAGGGGCGCAAGCAGCAGCTTCTTTTTCATGACATTCCTCCCAACAAGCGGCACCGCGCTTCCCGACGCGGTGCACGTCGTAACAATAAGGCCATACTAGCCGCTAACGAACACCCCCGGCAAAGCAAAGGCGCAGTCGGCTCGATTTAACGTCCGAACGGTTTACCGGTCCGCCCAACGCGCAATAAAACGTTCCGCCGCATTGTAATAAAAAAGGGTGGTCGAACGATTCGGCCACCCCAAAACACCCTTATGTTGCCGCGGCTTACTTGCGAACGACCTTAACGATGGCGTCACCGGCGGCGACAGCGGAGCCGGCCTCGACGGCGAGTTCGACGTCGGCGAACTCGGCGGTGTTGGACACGGCCACGACGACGCAGTCCTTGTAGCCGGCAGCGGCGATCTTGGCGCGGTCGATCTTGAGCATGGGCTGGCCAGCCTTAACGACATCGTCAGCCTTGACGAAGCCCTCGAAGCCGTCGCCGTTCATGTTGACGGTATCGACGCCAACGTGCACCAGAACCTCGATGCCGCTATCGGACTGCAGACCCACGGCGTGACCCATGGTGACGGTCACCTTACCGTCGCAGGGAGCGTAGACCAGATCGTCCTCGGGCCACACGGCACAGCCCTTGCCCAGAACCTCGCCACCAAAGACGGGATCGGGCACGTCGGCCATCTTGATGACCTTGCCCTTGACGGGCGAGCACAGCACGTCGGCGCCGGCAGAAGCAGAGATGGAGGCCGGAGCAGCGGCAGCCGCGGGCTCAGCCTTCTTCTTGAACATATCAAACAGACCCATACGTTTTCTCCTCTTGATTAAGCGCAACGTTGTGCGCATGCCTACGGTAATTATAGTGCCAAATGGTTCAAATGCTAAGGTGGGGACTCGAATCGCAAGCCCTTCCCGGTAGTGCTCGTGGGATGAGCATCTCCTTTGCATCGCGGTTCGATAAGCCGAGTATCGCCCACGCGCGGGACGGGCAGAAGCGGGCACGCCAAACCCGATACTTCTTTTCGCAGCGGCACCCCGCCGCCACCCCGCTCCTGGCACCTCCTGATACCTACCGAAACGTGCCAAAATAAACCCGTCCCTTTTTGGTAGGTTTGGCGAGTGTGGATTTTCGGACGCTTAACTAACGAGCGTGGATAATCTCCCACTTTGACTTTGAGGCCGTCACCGAGCCAAAAACGGGAGATTATCCACGTTCATTTTGGATGACCCCCCCCCTGTACCAAGCCGAGCTCCATGGTCAAGTAATAACGACTTCTCATCATTAGATTGTTTATATCAATTCTAATAACTATTTAATCATTAAACTCGTTATTAGAATTGATATGATTAGCCTAATAACGAGTTTCCGGCACTAAAGATATGGAGGGCGCGATGCAAATCGAGGAGAACGGCCAGGGAACGCTCCGCAATAATCTATCGGGGAAATTGGCTTACTATTCGTTTTTTCCTTGCAATCATTGAGGCAGCTAAACCTCACCGAGGAAACCTATCGCACGCTTTCCGCATGCTCACGAAAGCTTGGAGAGCTTGAAGGCATGCTCTACTTTGTTCCCAACGCCGACATGTATCTGACAATGTACGTGCGCAAAGAAGCACTCCTTTCTTCGCAAATTGAGGGAACCCAGTGCACGTTTGACGACCTACTTAGTCCATCACAAACACAACTCCATCATAAAGATGTCGCAGACGTCG
>USJB01000274.1 GCA_900554905.1 uncultured Collinsella sp.
CCCTGGGAGAGCATCTTTCTCATTAACCTGCCCATTGGCGTCATCTCGTTTATCGTGGGGCTCTATACGCTGCCGCATGTTAAGCCGGAGGCCGGCGAGCGCCCCATGTCCCTGATCGAGGCCGCTCGTCGCTGCTTTGCAAATTCGGCCTTTACCATCAACCTTGCCTGCATGCTCATCGTGTTCGTTGGTATTGGCGCATCCGAGTTTATCCTGCCGTTCTATTTTCAGGACGCCCACGGCTTTGGTTCCGACATATCCGGATTGCTCTTTTTGGCGTTGCCGATGGTGAATGCTTTTATCGGACCGCTTTCGGGAACGGTTTCGGACCGTGTTGGCTGCGAGGGCCCCACGGCGGTCGGCCTGGGCGTGTACGTGTGCGGTCTCTTTGCGGTAAGCACGCTCGACGAGCACTCTTCTATCCCTGTGATCGTGTGCTGCGTCGCATTTATGTCGTGCGGCACGTCGATTTTCCAGAGCCCCAATAACTCGCTGTACATGGGCTCGGCTCCGCGCGAGGCACTTGGCTTTGCAGGTAGCTTGGGCAGCTTGGCGCGCTATGCGGGCATGGCGCTGGGTATTACGGCAGGTTCGCATATCCTCTATGGGCAGATGAGCGTGCCGATGGGCGAGGCCGTGACCAGTTTTGTTGCAGGCCGTCCGGATGTGTTCCTGTTTGGCTTTCGCTCGGTGTTCTACGTGCTCATGGCTGTGGCCGCTGTGGGCTTTGCGCTCGCCATGGTGCGTTTGGTGAGGATGCGCGCCCGCCATTAGCTTGTGGTGGCAGGCTTGCCACGAATCGGGCTTATCTACTGGTCTTGCAGCTTTATGGTGCGATGTGGCTTGTGGGGCGGGCGGGGGTCGGTCCGTGGTAGACTATCGAACAACGTTTATTAATCGCGCGGTATCGTTGCCGCGAGAAGGGGTTGCGCCATGCAGGAGCTTGAGGATCGTATTCGCCATGACGGCATCGTAAAGGCCGGTAACGTCCTTAAGGTTGATGCCTTCCTCAACCACCAGTGCGACGTTGAACTGTTCGACCACATGGGCGCCGAGTGGGCCCGTCTGTTCGAGGGCGTCGAGATCAACAAGATCCTGACGATCGAGGCTTCGGGCATTGGTATGGCCTGTATCGCAGCTCAGCATTTTGGCGGCGTGCCGGTGGTCTTTGCCAAGAAGGCCCAGTCCATCAACCTTGACGGCGAGCAGTATGCCACGACCATCTACTCCTTTACCAAGCAGAAGGAGTACCCGGTTATCGTGGGTAAGCGCTTCCTGTCCGAGGGCGACAAGGTCCTGATCATCGACGACTTTTTGGCCAACGGTTGCGCGCTCGAGGGTCTTATTAAGATCTGCGAGGCTGCGGGCGCCGAGGTTGCCGGCATTGGCATCGCCGTTGAGAAGGGCTTCCAGGGCGGCGGTGACGCGCTGCGCGCTGAAGGCTACGATGTGGATTCGCTGGCCATCGTCGAGTCCATGAATCCCGAGACCGGCGAAATCACATTTAGGCACTGAGCACATTGGCTGCTCCCGCCGGCGGGAGCAACAGAGAGAAGAAGAGAATCATGTCAGAGAAGAAAACCAATCATTCCGTATCCTTTGAGGCGTTGTCTTCGCTGGACGCGCCAGTATCCTTCTGGAAGGGCATTCCGTTCGGCCTGCAGCATGTGATGGCCATGTTCGTGGCGAACCTCGCCCCGATCTTCATCGTCGCCTCGGCCGCGAAGATGACCCCGGCCCAATCGGCCACCATCATCCAGTCCGGCCTGCTGGTTGCGGGCCTGGGCACTTGCCTGCAACTGTACGGCGCGTGGCTCATCGGCTCGCGACTTCCGATGGTCACCGGCATCTCCTTCACCTACGTGGCGGCCGCCGTGGCGATCTGCGCGGACAAGGGCTATGGCGCGGTGGTCGGCGCGGTAATGGTCGGCGGTCTGCTGGAACTTGTGCTGGGTTTGACGGCCAAGTATTGGCGTCGGTTCGTGCCGCCCATCGTCTCCGCCATCGTGGTCACGTCGATCGGCTTCTCGCTGCTCAACGTGGGTGCCACGAGCTTCGGCGGCGGCAGCGGAGCCAAGGACTTCGGTTCCTGGCAGAACCTGACGCTCGGGCTTATATCTTTGGTTGCCTGCCTGGCGTTCCAGCTGTTGATGAAGGGCACGGCCAAGCAGCTGTCCGTGCTGTTCGGTCTGGTGGTCGGCTATGTGGCGGCTATCTGCATGGGCAAGGTCGATTTCTCCGGTTTC
>USJB01000275.1 GCA_900554905.1 uncultured Collinsella sp.
CCGAGCTGCTCGGACGTGAGCGGCTGGGCATCGTTTTGGTGACGCTGAAGCACGCGGCGGCGGGCGCGCTCGCGCGGGTCGGCGGTTAGGAAGACCTTGACCTGCGCGTTAGGGAACACGACGGTACCGATGTCGCGACCCTCGGCCACGATATCGCGGTCCTCGGCGGCGCGGCGCTGATGGATGAGCATGGCGGCGCGTACGCCCGGGTAGGCCGAGACCTTGGAGACGTTGGCGTCCACCTGCGGGGTGCGGATGGCAGCCGATGCGTCCTGGCCGTCGATGGTCAGGCGCGTGTCCTCGCCGGTCCCGTTGGTAAAGCGGATCTCGATTTGCTCGGCGAGGGCGTCGATTGCCGCCTCGTCGTCCAAATCGATGCCACGGTCGAGCGCGGCGAAGGTGACGGCGCGATACATGGCGCCCGTGTCGAGCTTGTTAAAGCCCAGCTGGCGGGCAATCTCCTTGGCGATGGTGGACTTGCCGGAACCGGCGGGCCCGTCGATGGCGACGATCATGCAATGCTTCCTTTCGATGGGAGACGTGCTGGTATGGTTCGCGGGCGTTGGGGCGCGGCAGGTTGCCTAGCCCGTGTAGCGCTCGCGGTAGGTGTTACGCTTGGGAGCGGAGCCGTGGCTGCCGTGGTGACGCGTGCGGCTGGCGGGCGTGTCTTGGGGCTTGCCGCCGCGCTTGGCGCTGGCCTGCTTGGGCGGGATACCGCCGCTTTTGAGGATCTGCACCTCGCGGTTGGTGAGTTCGCGCCAGGAGCCCTTTGCCACGTCCTTGAGCTCCAGGCCGGCAAAGTTGCAGCGGTGCAGGCGGATCACCGGGTGGTGGATCTTGCTCAGCATGCGTTTGACCTGATTCTTGCGGCCCTCGCGGATGATGACCTCCACGGCCGTGGTGCCGGGCTTGACGCCTTGCGGAGCCACGGCCTCGGCCTCGCGTGCGGTGATGACGCGGCAGATCGCCGGCTGGCATAGGCCGTCGTCGAGCTCTATGCCGCGACGCAGCGGCTCAAGATCGCGATCGGTTAGCTGCCCGTCCACGAGTGCCTGGTAGGTCTTGTAGACATGCTTGCTGGGGTGCAGCAGATCCTGCGACAGGTCGCCGTTGGTGGTAAAGAGCAAAAGGCCCGTGGTGTCGCGGTCCAGGCGGCCCACCGGGAAGAGCCCCGGAAAGCGGTCGCGGGGGACCAGGTCAGCCACGCAAGGGCGCTCCTGCGGATCGCTCATGGTGGTGAGGTAGCCAGTCGGCTTGTAGAGCATCAGGTACACGGCGCCCTGGTCGAGCTTGACGGGCATGCCGTCGACCTCGATGTGATCGTGGTCGACATCGACTTTGGTGCCCAGCTCGGTCGCGACCTGGCCGTTGACGGTCACGCGGCCGGCGGTCATCAGGTCCTCCGAGCCGCGGCGACTCGCCACGCCTGCGCGCGCCAAAAAGCGCTGCAGGCGCATGGTGTGCGGGTAGACGGGCTGGGCGTCGGTTGCGGGTGCTGCGTTGCCCACGGCGTGCGCCTCCCCTGCTTCGTTAGTCCTCGTCATGCATATCCTCCGAGGTCTCGTCGACGACCAGGGTTTCCAAGTCCTCGACTGCCTCAACATCTTCAACATCGGTATCGAGCAGTTCGCGCTCTTCGTCCAGGTCCTCGGCCTGCTCCTCGAGCGTGGACTGAATGCTGCGGCCGCTTAGACGCTCGCGGATAAACTGGCGCGACTGCTCGTCGGGGGCAAACTGCTCCAGATCGGGCAGGTCGCGGGTGGAGCGCAGGCCGAACTTTTCCAAGAAGGCGTTGGTCGTACCGTAGATGATGGCCTGACCGCGCTCGGGGTCGCGGCCGAGCTCGCGCACCAGGCCCTTGATGGTGGTGCCGGCGCCAAAGGGGCCGCCCTCGCCCGCCATGGGATACCAGGCGTAGAGGGCCTTGAGCGATGCCGCGAGCTCGGGGGCGGCATCGGGCGCCGTCGCGCGGGCCAGCACATGCTCAACAGCCTGGTCCATAAGCTCGTCGGTATCAGTGAGCACCGTGAACTCGGGGTCGATGCCCAGCTCCAGCGCATGCGCGCGCAGGATACGCGAGCACATGCCGTGAATGGTCGAAATCCACGCGTCGTCGACGGTCAGTGCTTCCTCGTCCATGCCCTCGTCGATAAGCGCACGGCGCACGCGGTCGCGAATCTCGGCCGCGGCATCTTTGGTAAAGGTAATGGCGAGCACCTGGTCCAGATGCTCAACGAACGGACC
>USJB01000276.1 GCA_900554905.1 uncultured Collinsella sp.
GCGCTGCGTCCGCACGAGGGCGTCAACCTGGATCAGTCCGCCGCCGACGTTGTCATCGACAACCTGTCCGACATTTTGGTCGCTTTGTAGTGTCAATCCACCGCGAGAGTTACGGATTCACGCATTTATGGCGGCGAATCGGCTCATTTTGGCTTCAATTTGATCCGTTTGGCTTCGACTCAGACTAAGTGAGTAGACTTTTTGTCGCAGGCCGAGCACAAAGCGTTTCTGCCTTAGTAAAACCGCAGGTCACAGAGGTGGTTGTTATTGGCTGTGCTCGGCAGGTCGCGAAAAGTCTACTCACTTAGAATTTGAGCCTTTGGTTGTGGGGTTGCCGGTCCCGTTTTGGTTGTCGAGAGAGGGTGAATTAAAGCACCTCTTGTCGCTCCATGCTACAATCGCCGGCATGCCCCACAACTATATCTGCCTTCGAAGGGAGCCTACGTGGCGAACGCCATCGATCAGCTCACGGACCGCGTGCTCGTGCTCGGCCGCCTCACCATCGTCCGCCGCGCCATTACTGCCGTGGCGGTCACCATTTCCGCCGTTCTTCAGACATTTCTGATCCAGGCGTTCATTCAGCCCGCCGACCTGCTTCCGAGCGGTCTCACCGGCGTCGCGGTCCTGCTCGATCGCGTTACCTCGCTCGGCGGCGTTCACATCGACATCTCGCTCGGTATGCTCGCGCTCAACATCCCTGTGGCGCTCCTATGCTGGAGCGGCATTAGCAAGCGCTTCGTCATCTTCTCGATGATGCAGGTCGTGCTCTCGTCGCTGTTCCTCAACGTCTTTCACTTTGCGCCGTTTTTGGGCGACAAGATCATGCTCATCATTTTTGGCGGCGTGGTCTCGGGTCTGGGCGCTGCCATCGCGCTCAAGTCCGGCGCATCCACCGGTGGCACCGACTTTATCGCGTTGTGGGTTTCCAACCACACCGGCAAGACCATCTGGGGCGTCATCTTTGGTTTCAACTGCTTTATCCTGGCGATCTTTGGTTTTATGTTTGGCTGGGACAACGCAGCGTACTCCATCGTGTTCCAGTTTATTTCGACCAAGGCCATCGACAGCTTCTATCGCCGCTACGACCGCGTGACGCTGCAGATCACGACGCGCAGGGCAGATGAGGTCATGACCGCCTATGTTGACCATTTTCAGCACGGCATTAGCTGCGCCGAGGTCATCGGCGGATACAGCCGCGAAAAGATGTACCTGCTGCACACCGTTGTCTCGACCTACGAGAGCCAGGACATTATCAAGCTGGTGTGCGACATTGATCCCGGCGCCGTGATCAACGTGTTCCACACGCTCAACTTTGTGGGCGGCTGGTGGGGCGGCCATGTCGACGAGCCCATGCCCACGGCCGTTCCCGATCCCGACAAGCCCGCGCGCATGGCCAGCAGGCAGGCGCGCCTTAGTGAGCAGGACAGCCTGCAGCAGGATGACGGGAAGTAGGGTTTTGGCATTTTGCCGGCCTGGCGCAATCCTGTCCGCTTGAGCCTCCCGAAAGCCTCGCTGCTTTCGGGAGGCTCTCGTTTACCCAGATAAAACCTACCAAAATGAAGCTGTCGCTTTTTGGTAGGGAGGGTGTATCGTTTTATCAATATGAGGTAACATGAAACTAGACGTTATATACGTATTAGTTATTTCAATATTTCGATAAGAGTGATTAGATATGCCTGCGCCCAAAAATGCACCGCTTTACCAGCAGATTTACGACGAAATCAAGGATGCGATCGAGAAAGGTGTTTATGCACCCAAGGAGCGTATTCCGTCCGAGCTTGAGCTAGCCGAGCAGTACGACGTGAGCCGCATTACGGTGCGCCGCGCCGTCGAGGAGCTGTGCTCCGATGGCTACCTGGTTAAGCAGCAGGGCCGTGGCACCTTTGTCTCCACGCCGCACATCAATCGCCAGTTTCACGCCTCGACGTTGCAGACGTTTACCGCGCTGTGTGCCGGCAATGGCATGAAGGCCGGTGCGCACGTGATCGATCGCCAGATTGTGCCGGCACGTCAAAACGAGATGGAGTTCTTTGGCCTGCAGAAGGACGCGCTGCTGCTGCACATCAAGCGCGTGCGTACGGCCGACGGCGAGCCCATTTTTGAGGAGAACATCTTTGTGCCGTTTGACGCCTACCGTGAGCTGTTGACGGCCGATCTTGAGGACAAGTCGATTTTTGCCGAGGTCGAGCGTGTTGGTGGAATCCCGATTGTCTCGGTTGGCTACCGCACGGTCGAGGCCGT
>USJB01000277.1 GCA_900554905.1 uncultured Collinsella sp.
GCTCAAAACGCTCACGAAACAGGCAGCCCGTGCGCCCGGTACGTTTATTGAACCGACGGGCATACGTCAGCAGCAACCGCTGCATGGCTGCGCTCATTTCGTCCTCATAATCCAAAAGCACCAGATCCACGTGGTTGTCCATAAGGCACCACGCCACGATTGTCACCCCCGCCTCCCGGCAGCAGTCGCGCATCAGTTCCAGAAACTCCCAGCGGTCGTCATCGGTCTCAAAGATCAGTTGCTTGCCTGTACCGCGGGCACAGACATGGTAAAAGCCGGTAACCGTTCTCCAAACGCGCTGCATGGCGCTCCCTTCGCCGGGATCTGCTTGCCATCCAATACAGCACGATTGAAGCGTGCCATCAAAACATTCACGCAAAACAACTACGCCACACTGCAAAAGGCAGTATACAGGCGGCGAACGGCATCATAGCTACAGGTCAGACAACGCGACATAGTCAAAGCTTGAACAGAACCGACCCCCTTCAGCGAACCGCACAGCCGCAAACAGCTTTGTTAAATCGCTTCAATTGAAAGTTCCGCGCATCTCGCTACGAAAACTGAGCCGTTCGCCGAATATTCCGTGCATTTCGCGGTATTATAGGGGCTGCATGTCATGTCCCTTTCGAAGGGTCGCCCGGCAATCGCCAGCCACGACCCCCAGACGGGACGCCAACACGATAGAGAGGAGAGGCATGCAGTACTCACAGGAAGTGGAGAACATGTGCCCCGTTGCCAAGGGTGCATACCACGGCCCCGCACCCATCCCCGAGGAGGGCAAGTGGGTCCAGGCTAAGGAGATTTCCGACATCTCCGGTCTTACGCACGGTGTGGGTTGGTGCGCACCTCAGCAGGGCGCCTGCAAGCTCACGCTGAACGTCAAGGACGGCATCATCGAGGAGGCCCTCGTTGAGACCATCGGCTGCTCGGGCATGACCCACTCTGCCGCCATGGCTTCCGAGATCCTTCCCGGTAAGACCATCCTCGAGGCCCTCAACACCGACCTCGTCTGCGACGCTATCAACGTTGCAATGCGTGAGCTGTTCCTGCAGATCGTTTACGGCCGCAGCCAGACCGCGTTCTCCGAGGGCGGCCTGCCCGTGGGCGCCTCCCTCGACGACCTCGGCAAGGGCCTTCGCTCTCAGGTCGGCACCATGTTCGGCACCAAGGCCAAGGGCGCTCGTTACCTCGAGCTCGCTCAGGGCTACGTCACCCGCATGGCTCTCAACGACAAGAACGAGATCATCGCATTCGAGTTCCTGAACCTCGGCAAGTTCACCGACGCCGTCAAGGCCGGCAAGACCCCCGAGGAGGCCATCGCTGGCGCTATGGGCCACTATGGTCAGTGGGAGAACGCTGCCAAGTACATCGACCCGCGCACCGACGAGGAGACTCACTCCGTCGCCAGCGTGTTCCCGGTTCACGAGTAGAAAGGGAGGGAAATAACTATGACTGTTACGTTCGAAGGTTACGAGCGCCGCGCTGACAAGATCAACAAGTGCCTCGCCGACAACGGCATCGCCTCCCTCGAGGAAGCTCTGCAGATCTGCACCGACAAGGGCTTCAACCCGCGTGAGATCGTCAACAACACCCAGTCCATCGCCTTCCAGAACGCCGAGTGGGCCTACACCCTCGGTTGCGCTCTCGCTGTCAAGCGTGGCGCCAAGTCCGCTTCTGAGGCTGCCGCCATCATCGGCGAGGGCATCCAGGCCTTCACCGTTCCCGGCTCCGTCGCTGAGGACCGCAAGGTCGGTCTGGGCCACGGCAACCTGGGCGCTATGCTGCTCTCCGATGACACCGAGTGCTTCGCCTTCCTGGCCGGTCACGAGTCCTTCGCTGCCGCTGAGGGTGCTATCGGCCTGGCTCTAAACGCCAACAAGGCTCGCAAGAAGCCGCTGCGCGTCATCCTCAACGGTCTGGGCAAGGACGCTGCTCAGATCATCGCTCGCATCAACGGCTTCACCTACGTGAAGACCCAGTTCGACTACTTCACGGGCGAGCTCAAGGTCGTCGAGACCATCCCCTACTCCGATGGTCCCCGCGCCGCCGTCAACTGCTACGGCGCCGACGACGTCCGCGAGGGCGTTGCCATCATGTGGCACGAGAACGTCGACATCTCGATCACCGGTAACTCCACCAACCCCACGCGCTTCCAGCACCCCGTCGCTGGCACCTACAAGAAGGAGCGCCTCGAGGCTGGCAAGAAGTACTTCTCCGTCGCTTCTGG
>USJB01000278.1 GCA_900554905.1 uncultured Collinsella sp.
CGCCGGCGTCGTGTACGGCGACAACGCCTCTATGGACTGCTGCATCGTCAACCGCGAGACGTTGCTCGAGATCATCGATCACTACCAGGCCGCCGACTATCTGGACCTGCTCGAGGCACTCCAGGGCGACTTTGGCAACATCGACGTGTGCAGCTACGAGTACAAGGGCGAGGTCGTGGGCGTGTTTAGCGAGAAGTCGCTGTATCGCCGCAGCATGGACCTGCTCGACCAGACCGTGGCCGACCAGCTCTTTGACCCCGAGCGCCCGATCCTGACCAAGGCTCACGACGTGCCGCCTTCGCGCTATGCGACCGGCAGCCACGCGTGCAACTCGATCATCTCGGCCGGCTGCATCATCAAGGGCACCGTGCGCAACTCGATCCTGTCGCGCGGCGTCGTGGTTGAGGAAGGCGCCTCGGTGACCAACTCGATCATCAACCAGAACTGCGTCATCAAGAGCGGCGCCCGCGTTGAGAACGCCATCCTGGACAAGAACAACGTGGTTCCCACCAACACCGAGCTTCGCGGCACGCCCGAGAACATCCTGGTGCTGGGCAAGGCTCCGTTAACTTCCGACACCACCATCGTACGTTAACGTTGGCACCGCAACATCGCTCGTAACATGTAGAATAGCCGCCCGGTTCGCGCCAGGCGGCTATTCTCGAATAACAACATGGGAGACAATATGGCTGATTCCAGCAAAAAGATGCAGATCGTGTTTGCCTCGGCCGAGTGTGCACCGTTTGTGAAGACCGGTGGCCTGGGCGACGTGGCGGGCTCGCTGCCTGCGGCGCTTGTGCGCGCTGGCGCCGAGGTCATCGTGATGGTGCCCAAGTACGCCACCATCAAGGACGAGTACAAGGCGCAGATGGAGCACTTCTCCGACTTTTACGTGAGCCTGGGCTGGCGCAACGAGTACTGCGGGCTCGAGAAGCTCGAGCACGACGGCGTCACCTATATGTTCATCGACAACGAGCGCTACTTTGCGCGCGACTATCCGTACGGCTTCTTTGATGACGGCGAGCGCTTTGCGTTCTTCTCCAAGGCCATCACCGAGAGCCTGCAGCACCTGCCGGCCGGCTTTGAGTGCGACATCCTGCACTGCAACGACTGGCAGACAGCGCTGGCGCCCGTGTTCTTGCGCGAGTTCTACCAGGGCCTGCCGCTGTATGACCGCGTCAAGACCGTCTTCTCGATCCACAACGTGGCGTTCCAGGGCCAGTTTAGCGATACCGTGATGGAGGACATCCTGGGTGTGGCGCATATTCCCGCGGCCGCTTCGCAGCTGCGTTGCGACGCCTGCAGCATCAACTACATGCTGGGCGCCCTGCGCTATGCCGATGCTATCACCACGGTGAGCCCCACCTATGCCAACGAGATCCAGACGCCTGAATTTGGCGAGGGCCTGGACGGCGTTCTGCGCGAGCGTTCGTACGCGCTGCAGGGCATTTTGAATGGCATCGACGTCGCGGGCTTTGACCCGGCGACCGACAAGCGCATTGCCGCCAACTACACCGTGGAGGACCGTTCCGGCAAGGCCGTGTGCAAGGCCAAGCTTCAGGAAGAGCTGGGGCTCGAGGTTCGCGACGACCGCCCGCTCATGGTGATGGTCACGCGTCTGACACGCCAGAAGGGCATGGACCTGGTCATGTACGCGCTCGACCGCATCCTGGCCGGCGGCGTGCAGGTGGCGGTGCTGGGCACCGGCGACCGCGATTACGAGGACGGCCTGCGCTACTTCCAGGACAAGTACCCCGGCACCATGGCCGCACGCATCGAGTTCGATCCGGCGCTGTCGCAGCGCATGTATGCTGCCGCCGACATGTTCCTGATGCCTTCGAAGTTTGAGCCCTGCGGCCTGTCGCAGATCATCGCCATGCGCTACGGCACCCTGCCCATCGTGCGCGAGACCGGTGGCCTGAAGGACACCGTGCAGCCGTACAACGAGTTTACCGGCGAGGGCACAGGCTTCTCGTTTAGCAACTTTAACGGCGACGAGATGGGCGATGCGGTATTCCGCGCAGCGCGTCTGTTCTGGGATAACCGCGAGGCCTGGAACCAGCTGGTCACGCAGGCTATGAGCCAGGACTTTAGCTGGACGCGCTCGGCCGATAAGTATCTTGACCTGTACTTCTTTATGCATCCGGAGATTGAGAGGCCGGCGGCGGTTGTCGACGAGCCAGAGGCTGTTGCTGAGCCGGTGGCCGCTGAGGAGCCCAAGGCCGA
>USJB01000279.1 GCA_900554905.1 uncultured Collinsella sp.
GGCATGCGTCTCGACAAGGTCTACGTGTAGGAGCCACTATGGGTGTCATGCACATCCCCGGACATAGTCACCAGGCGCCGCGCGAGGTTGCGCTCGAGGAGATTGAGGCTGTTCTAGGCGACTGTCATCTCTGCCAGCTCTATCAGTCGCGCCATAACATCGTGTTTGGCGTGGGAAACCCCCACGCCCGCGTAATGTTTATCGGTGAGGCGCCGGGGCGTAACGAGGATCTGCAAGGCGAACCGTTTGTGGGGGCGGCGGGCGAGGATCTCAACGGCATTCTGTCGCTGGCTGGCCTCAAGCGCGAAGACGTCTACATTGCCAACGTGCTCAAGTGTCGCCCACCGGGAAATCGCAATCCTCGGCCCGAGGAAGTGCTGGCCTGTTCGCCGTTTTTGCGTGAGCAGATTCGAAGCATTTGGCCCGATATCATCGTGACGCTCGGTAACCCCGCGACGCACTTTGTGCTTAAGACCGAGATTGGCATTACTAAGCTGCGCGGCAGGTTCCACCAGATGGGGCATTTTGTAGTAATGCCCACTTTTCATCCGGCAGCAGCGCTGCGCAATCCGGCGTGGCAGGAGCTGCTGGAGGAAGACTTTAAGATGCTGGGCGATTATCTGGAGCGACATCCCGCACCAGAGGACGCCTCGGAATAATAAGGAGCATATATGTCCCTGGAGCGCCTGGGGGTAGGTACTTACAAAACGACTTGCGCTGCCGATACGGAGTACTTTGGCGAGCTAATTGCACCGTGCCTTGAGGACGGAGATGTGCTCATCCTGACCGGTGGCCTGGGAGTGGGCAAAACTCACTTTACCAAGGGCGTCTCGCGCGGGCTGGGCGATGGGCATATGGTTACGAGCCCTACGTTTGCGCTCATGGCCGTTCACGATCAAGGTCGTATTCCGCTGTTTCACTTTGATCTATACCGCCTGGAGCATGCCTACGAGCTCGAGGATACGGGCATTTTCGATGTGCTGGGCTATGAGGGTGCTTGCCTGCTGGAATGGGGCGAACAATTCCAGGACGAGCTGACGGATGAGTATCTTTCGGTGACGCTCAAGCGTGATGAGGGCGACAGCGATGTGCGAACGATAACGCTTGAAGCGCACGGTGACCGCGCAATGGAGCTTTCCCATTTGATTGATAAGGCTGTACAAGATGAGCTTGCATAACGACAACGCGCTGGTGGTGGCGCTCGATACCTCGACCGACATGCTTGCCTGCGCGGCAAGCTGGATTGATGGGCAGACGGGCGAGGCGAAGCTCGTGAGTGGCGACCACATGTGTCGCCGTCACGCCAACGTTGAGCTCGTGAATACCGTTGATGGCATGCTGGCTCAGGCCGGTCTGGATCGCAGCGATGTTGGTTGCTACGTGGTCGGTCGCGGCCCGGGGTCGTTTACGGGTGTGCGCATCGGTATCTCCACTGCCAAGGGCCTCGCACGTGGTGCCAATGTTCCGCTGCTGGGCGTGTCGACGCTCGACGCCTGCGCTTGGACGGCGTGGAAGGCTGGCGTGCGCGGCAAGCTTGGTATCTTGGCCGATGCCATGCGCGGTGAGGTATATCCGGCGCTGTATATGCTGGTCGATGGGGGCCCCGAGCGTCAATTTGAGCGCGAACACGTGGTCAAGGCCGCCGTGGCGCTCGATGAGTGGCGCCAAGCAGCGGACTGGGACCAGGTTCAGCTGACCGGTGACGGTCTCGTGCGCTATGGCAAGCTGCTGGGCGAGGATGAGGCCGCTCGCTGCGTAGAGCGCGGCTTGTGGTGGCCTTCGGGCGAGGGCTTGCTGCTCGCGCACGCTGCGGGTGACGGCGATCCGGCTCGCGTCCTGCCGATTTACACGCGCCTTTCGGATGCCGAGGAAAACGAGCGCAAGCGTCTTGGTCTTGCCGAGAGTGCGCAGAGCGAAATTACGGGCGTTGCCGATGAGCTCGCCGGTCGTCATCTGCAATTCCGCCCCATGGGCGCGGCGGATGCCGAGGGCGCGAGCGCACTGGAGACCGCCTGCTTTGAAGGCGCCGGACACGAGGCGTGGACGCCGGGCATGTTCCTGTCCGAACTGGGCGAGGACGTCGCTGCGCCGCGTAGTTGGTGGGTGGCACACGACGACGGCAAGCTGCTGGGCATTGCCGGCGGTATGGTCGTGGACGGTGATGTGCAGATTCTGGATGTCGCCGTCGACCCGGCACATCGCTGTG
>USJB01000280.1 GCA_900554905.1 uncultured Collinsella sp.
TTTTTTAAGCTGCTGGCGCCTGCGGGCGCGCAGGTGACCTTTGGGGCGAATCGCGAGACGGCGATGATCTATGCCTGCGCCGAGGGCGTGGTATATTCGCGCCGGCGGTACATGGCGGTTTGCCTGGCGCCGACGGTTGTTGTGACGACAGTGTTTGCCCTGGGGTTTACGTTTTCGGGCTATCCGCTGCTGTGCTATCTGGCTGCCGGCTTGCATTTGTCGGGTTGTGTGGGCGACTGGTATTACGTGCGGACCATTTTGCGCGACCGCCGCATTGTCGCCTGCGAGGACACGTCCTTTGGCGTGCGCTTTTTCGCAGGGTAGTCTTTTTGGGATGATTTTTCTGGGACGGGGATTAAAAAATCATTGCAGGGGAGGAGATGTTGATGAAGCCGTTGCTGCTGCATGCTTGCTGCGCGCCGTGCTCGCTGGAGCCGGTTCGCTTGCTGCGCGAAGAAGGGTTTGAGCCCACGATTTGCTGGACCAACCCTAATATTCAACCGCGCGATGAATGGCAGCGCCGCTTGGACGAGCTGTGCCGGTGGTGTGCCGATGGCGACATCGAGCTCATCGAGGCGGGGGAGGACTGCGAGCGCTGGGAGGCCGGCGTGGCCCCGCTGGGCGCCGATCGAGCCCGTCGCTGTCGCGCATGCTATGCCCTGCGTCTGGCCGAGGCGTGCCGTGTGGCCCAGGAGCGCGGGTTTGAGTTTGTGGGTACGACGCTCGCCGTCTCGCCGTATCAGTTGTTCGAAACCTGCAATGATGTGTTGGAGCGTCTGGCTGCCGCCCGCGGTCTCACCCCGGTGATTCGCGATTTTCGCCCGTATTACCCCGAGGCCACGCGTCGTTCGCGCGAGCTGGGCATGTATCGGCAGAACTACTGCGGCTGCCGATTCTCGGCCGTCGAGGCGGCCATGGACCGCGCCCGCATCCGCGACGAGCGTAAAGCCGCCAAAAAGTAGTTCATTTGGGACGTCAGCCTGCTAGGATGTAGAGCGGACTATAGCAATATAAGGAGTATCTGACGTGTCTATGCGTACCGATGATTTTGACTACAACCTTCCTGAGGAACTGATCGCCCAGGCTCCTGCCGAGCCGCGTGACTCCTGCCGCCTGCTGGTGGTTGATCGCAAGGGCTCCCAGGCGGGAACGCCGCTGGAGCACGGCGGCACCGTCGAGCACCGCATCTTCCGCGACATCATTGACTATATCGAGCCGGGCGATGTGCTCGTCATCAACAAGACGCGCGTGATGCCGGCCCGCCTGATCGGTCGCAAAGCCGGCTCGGGTGGTGTGGTCGAGACGCTGCTGCTCAAGCGCCGCGAGGATGTGGATCCGCTGGGCCATGTCTGGGAGTGCCTGGTCAAGCCGGGCAAGCGTCTGAAGCCCGGTGCTCAGATTGAGTATCGCGCCGGTGGCGCCCATGCGCCCGAGGGCGCGCCCGTGGTGCTGACGGCCGAGGTCGTCGACTTTGTTACCGATAGCCGCGGTGGCCGTCTGGTGCGCTTTGAGCCGGCCGGTTGCAATGCCGCCGGCGAGCCGCGCACGCTCGACGAGGCCATCCATGCTGCCGGCCACGTGCCGCTGCCGCCCTACATTACCGATTACGAGGGCGATCCCGAGAAGTACCAGACCGTCTACGCCATGAAGGAGGAGCACTCGGCTGCCGCTCCCACGGCGGGTCTGCACTTTACCCCCGAGCTTATGGCCGCTATCGAGGCCAAGGGCGCCAAGTTTGCTGCCGTCGAGCTCGAAGTGGGCATCGATACTTTCCGCCTGGTGGAGGAGGACGACCCTACGCAGCACGTCATGCACACCGAGCGCTACCACGTGTCGCAGGAGGTTGTCGACGCCGTGCATAAGGCGAAGGCCGAGGGACATCGCGTGATCGCCGTCGGCACCACCGCGGTGCGCTCGCTCGAGAGCGCGTTTGACGCGGACGCGCCGGTGTCCGATCCGGCTGTGACGGCGCGCTATTTTGAGGGCCGTGAGGACGGCGCCGACACGCTCGGCCGCGGTGACATCGTGGTGCGCGAGAACGCCACGACGCAGCTCTACCTTATGCCCGGCTCGACCTATCACGTGGTCGACGCGCTGATCACGAACTTCCACGTGCCGCGCTCCACGCTCATGATGCTCGTAAGCGCGCTTGCCACCCGCGACCAGATCATGGATGCCTACGCCGCTGCTATCGA
>USJB01000281.1 GCA_900554905.1 uncultured Collinsella sp.
AATGGCCCGCGCATCACGCATCGATGCACGGGCCATTTTTTTTCTGCGAGCGGCAGGTGGCGTCAGCGTCTTATGCCTCGAGGTTTTCCTCGATCCAGGCGACGGCACCCTTGGGATCCTTAGTGAGGTCGATGTACTGTTTGCCCTTGGGCGACAGCAGCGTGATGCCCAGGCGGTCGGTGTCGGCCTTCATCTCGTTGTAATAGGTGCGAACCTGCGGAGCCAGGACGATGACGTTGTACTGGTCCATGATGGCGTAGTGGTTGCCGTAGGCACCGGCGTTGGCGGTAATGTCGATGCCCAGCTCGTCGGCGCCTTCCTTAAGCGCGTTGGCGAGCAGTGCAGAGGTGCCGGCGCCAGCGCACAGAACCAGAACCCTCAGATCCTTGCCCTTAAGGGCGGACGGAGCTGCGGAGGCCTCAGTGGCAGAAGCGGTCTCGACAACAGGAGCCTCAACGGCGGGGGCGGCAGCGGTCTTGACGGCCTTGGTCTCCTCGGCCTCTTCTTCGGCCAGGGTCTCGGCCTCCTGCTTGCACAGGACGTTGTCGTAGGCCTTGCAGAACGGGTAGTAGATTAAGAAGTCAACGACCAGCAGGACGACAACCAGGACCAGAGAGATCGGCTGGAAGTTGGTGTCGATGAAGGTGCCGATCGGTCCGGGGAGTGCCCACGGCATGGCATAGATAAAGCCGTTCATGCCCAAAAAGTCGATGAAGAACTTACCAATGAGGACGTTGGCCACGGGGGCAAACAGGAACGGGATCAGGAAGTACGGGTTGAGGATGATGGGCGCGGCGAACAGCAGCGGTTCGTTGACGGCGAACATCACGGGTACGACAGAGGCTTTGCCGACGGCCTTGAGCTGCTTGGAGCGCATAAAGAGCAGGAAGATGATCGGGACAATGAACGTGGCGCCGGTGCCGCCGAGTTCGCCGATGTAGTTACCGAAGTTCTCGGTCAGGGCGAGGGCGGGGTGACCGCCGGCCTGCAGCGTGGCGAGGTTGGTGGTGATGTTGCCAAACAGCGCGGCGTTGAGGGCAGGCTTAACGACCGAGGGGCCGTGGATGCCCATGAACCAGAACAGCGGGATCATGAACCAGATGAGGGCGAGGCCGGCGTAGGAATCGGCAGCGGCGAACAGCGGGCTCACCAGCGTGGAGATGACGTTGGCAAACGGGACGGCCAAGCAGGTGCGGCAGATAACGTCGATGACGGCGACAAACAGGATGGAGAAGCTGAAGGCGAAGATGTCGCGGAAGTTCTGGGCGATGGCGCCGGGGACTTCTTTGGGCAGCTTGATGGTGATGTCTCGCTTAATGCAGAAGGCATAGATGTTGACCGTGGCAAATGCGGCGACAAAGGAGCTCAGTAGGCCCTTGGTGCCCATGTTGTCGGTAAAGAACACCGAGACATCGGCGCCGTCGATCTTGGCACTCGTCTGGGTAACGGCCAAGATGAGCATAGCGCACATGGCGGCGACCATGGTGCTCGTGGCGTTGATGGCCTTGCCGGCAGGCATGCGGCGGTTCTTGGAGCCGGTCAGCGCGCTTGCGGTGGTGCCGGCGACCATGATGCCCACGACGCCCATCGTGAAGTTGTAAACCTTGTTGCAGAAGTTCACGACGTCGACGTTCCACCAGTCGGGCAGCGTAAAGCCGCCGACCGTGGCGACAACGCCCGGCAGGGTCGAAATAAGCAGGAAGACAGAAGAAGACAGGATGATGGGCATTGCTGCCAAAAAGCCGTCTTTAATGGCCTGAAGGTAGATGTTCTTAGAGACCTTGTCGAAGTACGGCTGACCTTTCTCCAAGAACTTAACGATCGATTCCATAGTTCACGCTCCTCTTTGCATGAAATCTTAATGGCATGGACGTTGAAAACCTATATGGTCTCCCGCTTGCTAAAAGCCCGGGTGCAGGCGGGGTCGGTCCCAGGGGGAGAGAGGGGAGCGGCTGGGTTTGTATCGCATAGGGCCGCTCCCTTCTCGGGGGAAAGCGAGGCGATGCGCTACTGCGCGTCCGCCATAGTGTCGGCGAGCTCCTTGTACCAGAGTGCCGACTGCTTGATGTAGCGTTTTTGCGTGTCGAAGTCGATGTAGAACAGGCCGTAGCGCTTGTTATAGCCGTTGGTCCAGGAGAACTGGTCCTGCAGCGACCACACAAAGTAACCGTCGA
>USJB01000282.1 GCA_900554905.1 uncultured Collinsella sp.
CGCAAGCCTCTACGCCTCGCGCTCGACCTCACTCACGCATTCATTCTTGATGGTGCCAACGAGCGCCTGCAGCGCATCGACCACGTGCGGGCGAATGTCCCCGCCAATGAGCACGAGCATGATGTCGTCACCTACGGCAAGCTCGCCGCTTGCCAGCCACACGCGCACATAGCCGATACCCGGCATCGCGCGCGTGGCCTCGATAGCAGCCTGCACCTTGCTGGCGTCGTAGCCGAACACCATGCCGCCCACCTTGTGGCCCGGCGCCACGCCATCGGTCTCGACACCGCGCGCCTCGGCCTTGGGCGTCGCGCGCACCACACCGTTATGCGTCAGATACATCCCACAGCCTGCCGCCGAAGCATCGGCCTTGGCCTCGCGCAGCCAAGCATCAACCGAAGGCATCGTTTTGCCATTCTCTAGCATCATTTCTCCCTTACCGTCATCGAGTAGCCAATTTGGAACGGGGCTTTTTTAGCTACTCTCGAACAACTTATTCCTCGACCGGCGTGAGCACCATGACGGCACGCGTGTTGCTCAGCGATAACGAACGACAGGTCACAAGCGTTACGACCTTGGTTGCCGAAACGGCACGATCGGTGGCATCGCTCGCCACGGCAGAGGCACCGTCGAGCATCTCGGACAGGTAGTTCTTGAGCCCGTCGTCGCCCTCAAAATTGGGCGTGCGCGCCTTGGAGTACGTATCCTCAACGACCTTGGTCGCCAGCGGACGCAGCTTATACGTTGCATCGCGCGTGATGTAATACACGTACTCGATGCTGTCGAACGTCGCCTGATCGGTCGTATCCGAAATCACGTTGAACATCGAACCGTCGTTCATGTGGTGGCCGTAGATCGTGGTCTGCTGATCCACCATGCCCGGCGCGGTATCGTCGCTGTCCAAGAAGATCGCACCCGATGCATTGGACGTACCGTCAAACAGCGTGTTGAGGTATTTGGAGTTGTTGTTGGTCTGCACGACGGGATAGTTGATGTTGGTGCCGGGCGCGTAAATCCAACCCACAACCTCGGGATTTGTCTGGGCAAGCGCATTGAAATCGATAATCGGCACGCCGCTGGCGTCCTTGTCGCTCACATATTGCTTTTCGATTTTTTGATACGACTCGCTCGCCTGCTTGTAGCCAATCTGCGCGTTGATAAAGATAGCGGCCGCAGCAACGATCAGGCCAATGCCGATGATGATGAGCAGAATGGGAATGACGGAGCGGCGCTTTTTGCGCGGCGGCTCGGTATAGCTTGATGGCGCGGCATGCGCCGAAGAGCGAGGTGACTTCTTGGCCGTACTGTATGACGAAGGACGATATGCAGCCGGCGTATCCTGACGGCGATGCTTCGCCGGCGTCACGGGGCGCGGCGCGCGCGGCTGCTGAGGAGAGGATGTCCGACCCTGCTGCGCCGCATGGGCAGCACCCGGCTTCGACGGATCGGGAATCTGAGAAGCCTTGAATCGTTTTCCCTGATAGTCGGACATGGCTCTCCTTATGCTGCAAATGGACTGGCAGAGCGCTTAGGCGTCAGCCATCTCTTGCTTCATCTTCTCGATAACCTTGCGGTACTCGACATCGCATGCGCCCAGAATCTGCGTGGCGTAAATGGCAGCGTTCTTGGCACCGTTGATGGCCACACAGGCAACGGGCACGCCCGAAGGCATCTGCACCATCGACAGCAGCGAATCCATACCGCCCAGGTCACTCGTCTTCATAGGCACGCCGATAACCGGCAGCGGCGTAAAGGCAGCCACGACACCGCCCAGGTGAGCAGCCTTGCCGGCAGCAGCGATAATCACCTTGATACCGCGGTCGGCAGCAGTCGAGGCCCACTCATGGACCTTCGCCGGCGTGCGGTGCGCGCTTGCAATCACGAGCTCATAGGGCACGCCCAGCGCCTCGAGCTCGGCGGTGCAACCTTCCATAACGCCCAGATCGGACTTGGAGCCCATGATGATCCCGACAACCGGCTTCTGATCTGCCATAAACAAAGACCTCCTGTTGAGAGCGGTGACGCAGCGAATCCGCGACCCTTAACTACTGAGAGTAGTATAGCTGCTCCCGTCCCTGCGGTCTGTGGGTGCCCTGCGGCGGCCCGCTGTTTTCATCTTCACTCCAGTTGCTACGCAAAGTCGTTCAGATGAAAACAC
>USJB01000283.1 GCA_900554905.1 uncultured Collinsella sp.
AGCTCCAAAAGGCGCCGGTCGCTTTGCTTGAGGCCAGGCGTGACGGCGATACGGTCAAAGATATTGCGCAGGATGGAGCCATCGAGCCCCCAGTGTTCGAGCGACGTTGCCATGCGCTCGAGGGCATGCGCCGTAATGGCTTGCTGGCAAGCGTTGACGGCCGCTGGACTGCTGGCGCTGCCGATTTTTACAGCTGCAGCCAAGTTCTGGACGCTCTGCGAAAAATCGGTAAACATCTCAGGGTCAATCTTGTCGGTACCCGGAACGACGTGCACCACGCGTCGCGACAGAAACGTCTTTTCGGTAATGCGAAACCTTGGAGCCGGATTGGAGCCCATCGGCTTGTCCGAAATCAAGATGCGCGCCGCTTCTCGATTATTGATCTGCAGGTCGCACTTGAGGAAATCAAAGAGCACCTCGGAAGGTGTTTCCGCACGCATGATGCAAGGCTCCTTTCTGGTGTCCGGGGAAGGTGTTAGATGCAAAAGCCGGGCAGGACATAGGTCATTTGGTCCGGATCGTTTCCAGGCGTTGCCCAGCTAAACACGTCGCCGTCTTTTCCAACGCGGTTAAAGTACGTCGAGTTGGCGCCCTCGCTGCAGTCGGCGCTGGGGGTGCGCTCCCAGTAGCAGATCTTTTTGCCGGCGACGGTGCGGATCATGGCGTCGTTGGTGGTCAGACTGCTTATGCTCTGCTCGCGATAGAGCTGGTACTGTTCGCCTTCTCCGCTGTAGAGGTCAGAAAGGTATCCGTAGCCGTCTGCGAACGTTTCAGGCGCCTGGTAGCCGCACAGCTCGCTCATGGACGGCAGCCACAGCTTGTCATCGGTGGCGGTGATGCTGGAGGCGTGAGCTTTCGCACCGAGCGGATCTGATTACGGAGATCGTCGGGCAGCGTAGCCATGCCCTCGTCTGCCAACCATTCGCGAAGCGACGATTGCTCCCAGCCACCCGTCGCAGCGCTGTCATTTACGGCGCGCATGGCGATGGGGGTGCGGAACATAAAGGTGATGCCAGCGGGGAGGCCGTCATCGGTGAACGTGTCTGCCTTAAAGCCCACGATCTGGACTTGTGCCTTGGTCCCATCGGAAAGCCTGACGGTCTTGGTGTTCTCGTTTTCGAGCGACTGCTTGCTGTTTACCAGGTGGTAGGTTTCGGCAATCGCGAGCGCCTTTTTGTTGGAAGATGTCTCTTGGATTTTGCGGGAGATTAGGGCGAGTTCTTCCCAGGTGTAATCGTCGAGTGACGGCTTAATGCCGTGCGCAAGGTCGATAAGCCCCCAGCACCCCGTGGCAATGGCGGAAGCTGCGATGCCGGCAACACAGACACCGCCGAGCGTGAGCGCAGTGCGACGCGAGATGATCGGATGGCGCGTCTGAGCCTTGTCGGAGCCGAAAGCCTTTGGTTGCTGGCTAAAGTCGACAGGTGCGGGCAGCGGCGTGCGCGGCTCAAAATCGATGTCTTTAATCCAGGCATCGAGCTTGCCGACAATCGTAGACAGCGGCGCGCGCTGGGACTGCTCGTTATGGATGCCACTCATGATGACATCGACAAGCTTTTGGTCGCCGGGTAAGCGCGCCTCGAGCAGCTCGGGCTCGTGCTCGATCTTGTACAGGTAGGGCGACTGGTCCATATGCTCGTTTAGACGATATGGCGTGTGGCCGGCATAGAGCGTGTAGAGCACGCTGCAGAGCTCGTATGTATCGATGCTGGGCGACGTACGCAGCGGCGCCAGCTCGGGGATGTCGTTGGAGAGCATCTCAGGCGGGGCGAACTCGGGGGTGCCGTTGCGCCAGATGCCGGTGGACATGGTAAACGAGGGGTCCGAGCGCTTGATGCTCGAGCTGCCCAGATCGACCAGGCAAAGGTCAAAACTGCAGTGTGCAATCTGCTGGGCAAGGGGTCGGCGCGTCGTTCGAATAATGATGTTGCGCAAGGAGATATCACGGTGCACAAAAGGTGCATCGAGCTTTTGGGTACTCAGGAGGATCTCTCCCAGGCGTTTTCCGATTGCGGCGACGGTGTTTGCGGGAATGCGGCCGCCCTCGGCGGGGTCGGTTAGCTCTGCCGCGGCATCGCGAAGGGGCAGGCCTTCAATCCATTCCATAAGGATGACCGG
>USJB01000284.1 GCA_900554905.1 uncultured Collinsella sp.
ACCTTCTTCGAGGCGCATACCCCGATCTATCGAACTCCAAAATTAGATTTCTAGAAGATGAGGGGCTCATCACCCCTCATCGTACGCCTAAGGGGTATCGTCAGTACTCCAAGGAAGACGTTGATCGTCTCGAGGTCATCCTGCACTTGCAGAAGACCCGCTACATGCCGCTCAACGTCATTAAGCAGCGCTTGGAAAACGCAACGGACCTGTCCACTTTGGCTTATGAGGTGGGTCTTCTGTCCGATGTTCCGCTTAAGACGGAGCCCAAGGAGACCAAGCAAAAGCTGCATCCCATCGAGACCATTCCCGACATGCTCGGCGTTGAGATTTCGTTTATCCGCTCCCTTGCCGAGAACGATCTTATCCGCATCATCAAGAGCCCGCAGAACCGTGAGCTCGTCGATGGCCGAGATTTCCCGACTATCCGTTACTGCTCGGAGCTGTCGCGCTTCCACATTGAGCCGCGCAACCTGCGTCAGTACGTATCGTCGGCAAACCGCGAGTCTTCGATGTTTGAGCAGGTTCTTGTGAGCATGCTCGGAATGGATACCTCCGATGACGAGCGCGACGCCAAGCTCGAGCGCGCTTTTAAGAAGCTGCACGACCTCACCGAGGGTGTGCACACCGCGCTCCTTAAGAACCGCGTCTTTGAGTCGCTCAACGCCGTGGTCGAGGACGCTGACATCGATGCACTCGATGAGGAGATCGCGCGTTCCGAATCCACCAAGGCTAAAAGCGACGGGTCAAGCGTCCCCGCGGTTGCCGCACACGACGAGTCGCTCGTGCAGCCGTCCAAGGTCGTCGCCCCCTCGCATAGCTCGTCTGCTAACACGGGCAAATAACCGCCGCTCACCCGGCAATCCATGAAAGGTCATGTCATGTACGACTTCGAATCTCATATCGTCGATATCCCCGACTATCCCGAGCCCGGAGTCGTCTTTAAGGACATCACGCCGCTTTTTGGAAATCCCGAGGCCCTGAAGGCCATGGTGGATGCCCTGGCCGAGCATTTTGCCGACATGGGCATTAACAAGGTCGTAGGACCCGAGGCCCGCGGCTTTATGGTCGGTGTGCCCGTGGCCGTCGCCCTGGGCGCTGGCTTTGTTCCCGCACGTAAGCCGGGCAAACTACCGCGCAAGACGGTCAGCGAGAGCTACGAGCTCGAGTATGGAACGGATTCTATCGAGATCCACGCCGATGCTATCAGCTCTAAAGATACCGTGTTGATTCTGGACGACTTGGTCGCGACGGGCGGAACCGTCGAGGCAACAGGTAAACTGGTGCGAGATATGGGCGCAAAGCTTGTGGGTTACGGTTGTATCCTTGAGCTTGCGTTTCACAACCCGCGCGAGAAGCTCACGCCGTCTGATGACGATGTGGAGCTCTTTAGCCTGGTGACGGTGGACTAGCCGTTACCCTTAGTTACTGGAAAGGAAGCTACATGCGCACAGCAAACACGCACAAAAACATGGCACGCTGCGCTGCTACGGCAACCCTCGCTTGTGTTTTGGGCTTGGGCCTTGCGGCTCCTGCCTACGCCGATACCGCATCCGACCTTGCCGCTGCTCGTACTAAGCTCGAGCAGATCGGTACCCAAACCCAGCAGATTTACGATGAGCTCGCCACGCAGACGCAGGCGCTCGATCAGACTGCCGGCGAGATCACGCAAAAGCAGCAAGAGATTGCGGAGGGTCAGGCAAAGCTTTCGAGCTATGTTGCCGGTGAGTACAAGACCGGCGGTCTGAGTCTCCTTCAGGTTCTGACGGGCGTCGACGATCTGGGCGACATGCTCAACCGTCTGTTCTACTACGGCAAAGTTTCCGATAAGCAAGCTCAGACCATTCAAGAGGTCAAGGAGCTTAAGCAGCAGCTCACCGATAAGCAGGCCGAGCAGGAAAAGAACGTCGCCGCCACGCAGAAGAAAGTCGACGAGCTTAACGCCCAGCAGGCTGAAGCCCAGAACGTCGTAAACTCCCTGGATTCACAGCTGCAGGCCGAGCTTGCCGCCGAGGCCGAGGCCAACGCCGCGCTGCAGGCTGGCATCAACGCCAGCACCGCCGAGAAGGCCACGGTGAGCAACGAGACTGCCGGTACGACCGAG
>USJB01000285.1 GCA_900554905.1 uncultured Collinsella sp.
CGTGGGGGCTGTAACGACGGCGATTCTCGCCAAGCACGTGATCGAGGCGGCAGAGCGCGCATCGAAATAGGCGTTTTTGCCCACTGGGGTTGACGAGGTCGCGGTTTCGCCCAATTTGTGCCGAAGCGATACACTGTTACCGTTTGATTTCTTCGCTCAAGGAGGATGCGCATGCCGTGCACAACGATTTTGGTTGGTAAGAACGCGAGCTACGACGGGTCGACGCTTGTCGCGCGTAACGAGGACTCGTCCAACGGGGTGTTTGAGCCCAAACGTATGCGCGTGGTGCATCCCGACGAGCAGCCGCGCGTCTACACAAGCGTCCTGAGCCACCTGACCGTTGAGCTGCCCGACAATCCCATGCGTTACACAAGCGTCCCCGACGTTGTCCCGGGTCATGGCATTTGGGCCGAGGCCGGCTTCAACGAGCTCAATGTTGGCATGTCCGCAACCGAGACGCTCACCACCAACGAGCGCGTTCGCGGCGCCGATCCGCTCGTGGACTACGTGCCCGCCAAGGGCAACGAGGGTGAGGACGGCTATGTGCCGGCGCAGCCTGGTGGCCTGGGCGAGGAGGACATGGTGACCCTGGTCCTGCCGTATGCCAAGTCCGCCCGCGACGGCGTCCGTATCCTGGGCGACCTGCTCGAGCGCTACGGCACCTACGAGAACAACGGCATCGCCTTTAGCGACGTGGACGAGATCTGGTGGCTCGAGACCATCGGCGGCCATCACTGGATCGCCAAGCGCGTGCCCGACGACGCCTATGTGACCATGCCTAACCAGCTGGGTATCGACAGCTTTGACCTGGACGATGCCGAGGGCGCCCAGGCAGACCACATGTGCTCCGCCGACCTGCGCGCCTGGATGGCCGAGTGGCATCTGGACTTGACGCTGGGCGTTGAGGGCGACGGTCCGGCTGCGGTCTTTAACCCGCGCGAGGCCTTTGGCTCGCACAGCGACAGCGACCATGTCTACAACACGCCGCGCGCCTGGTACATGCAGCGCTGCCTCAACCCCAGCGACGTGTGGGATGGCCCCGACGCCGACTACACGCCCGAGAGCGACGACATTCCCTGGAGCCGCGTGCCCGAGCGCAAGGTGACCATCGAGGACATCAAGTACGTGCTTTCGAGCCACTACCAGGGCACGGAGTACGATTGCTACGGCAGCAAGGGCACGCCCGCCACGCGCGGTGCCTATCGTCCCATCGGTATCAACCGCAACAGTCAGCTCGCCGTGCTGCAGCTGCGCCCCTATGCGCAGCCGGCGTATCGCGCCGTGCAGTGGATGGCGTTTGGCTCCAACTCGTTTAACGCGCTGGTTCCGCTGTACGCCAACGTCGAGACCATGCCCGAGTACTATGCCGACACGCAGGCTCGCGTGACGTCCGAAAACTTCTACTGGGCCAACCGCCTGATCGGCGCGCTGGCTGACGTCCGTTTCCATGAGTGCGGCCGCGCTGTGGAGGACTATCAGGAGAAGGTCGGTAGCATGGGCCACAAGCAGATCCATGACGTCGATGCTGCCGTAGCTGCTCTGCCCGAGGCCGAGGTGCCTGCCGAGCTTGCACGCGCCAATGAGGCCTTTGCCGAGCGTGTTCGCGTAGAGACCGATGCTCTACTGGGCAAGGTGCTCTACACCACGAGCTGCGCCATGAAGAACTCTTTCGCGATGAACGACAACGTGAGGTAGGGATTTCCCGTCGATCGAATAGCGCTAAAACGCTTTGTCGCTTTCACTCAATCTTGGGTACAAGAACGCCAATGCAGTTGTTTGTGATTGGAGACAACCATGGTTATGAAACTCGATCAGCTTGTTAACGGCGCCATCAACGTCGGCTTTGGCGCTGCCGCCGTTGCTGTCGAAGGCGGCAAGAAGGTCCTCGACGACCTTAACACCAAAGGCGAGCAGGTCCGCAAGGACACCGCCACCCCCAATATCGCCCGCAGTGTGTCCGATATGTTCGAGCAGGCCGGCGGTACCATCTCCGATCTGACCGAGCGCTTGGGTACGCAGGGCGAGACCGCGGCCCAGCGCGTGCTCGACGAGCTTATCCTTGCCCGTGTCCGCGTCATGACCGCCCCC
>USJB01000286.1 GCA_900554905.1 uncultured Collinsella sp.
ATCTGGTGCGCGGGTCGGCTGTGGTTGCGGTCTGACGGGTGAAATGATGCGCGTGCCGTCTGTGGCCTGGTAAACGGATTGTCGACCTCCCATTCGACCTTGCGTTGCGTCTTGTTGGGTCGTTTCTGCCAGGAAATGCCACAAGGGGGCCTCATTGCAGGCATGTTGTTCGGACGAAATGGGGAATTCGGCGTTGAAGATATTTGCGACCTGGGCTTGTCAAGAAGTCTGTGTAAGTCTTTTCACAGGAACCTCTCTATCCTCGCCCTGATGCCCTCGTCGCACAGCAGCTGGTTGCGCACCCGGGCCCAGCCCGGCTGGTGGCATCCCTCGCCCCACCTCGAATACAGCTCCTTCACCCGCAGGTAGAGCAGCTTCATCACGGCGTCCTCGTCGGGGAAGCACCCCCGCCTGACGACCTTGCGGAAGCTGGCGTTCACGCTCTCGACGGCGTTGGTGGTGTACATGACCCTCCTGACGTCGGGGCCGTAGGAGAACAGCCGCTCGACCTCGGCCATCGAGCGCTCCCACGTCGCCACCGCGCCCGGGTAGCGCGCCCACGCCTCGGAGAAGTCGGCGAACGCCGCCCGGCACGCGGAAAGCGACGGCGCGCCGTAGAAGGCCCGGGCGTCGCGGCAGAACGCCTGCATGTCCTTGGACGGGACGTACTTGCAGGAGTTGCGCACCAGATGCACCAGGCAGCGCTGCGCCACCGCGTCCGGGAATATCGCGCGCAGGCCGTCGGCCAGCCCCGACACGCCGTCCATGCTCACGAACAGCACGTCCTCGACGCCGCGCTGGCGCAGCTCGTCGAACACGCCCATCCAGTGGTGCGCGCCCTCGGTCTCCTGCATCCACAGCCCGAGCACGTCCTTGCGCCCGGCCAGGTCGTAGGCGACTATCGCGTAGACCGCCATGCTGCGCGCGCCGCGCCCGCGCCTCACCGGCACGTAGAGGCAGTCGACGAACATGAACGCGTACACGGGCTCCAGCGGGCGCGAGCGCCACCGCTCGAGCTCCTCCCACACCCTGTCGGTGATGGCCGAGACCGTCTCGGCGCTCATCGAGAAGCCGTATATCTCGCGCACCGTGGCGGCTATGTCGCGCTGCGACATGCCCCGCGCGTACATCGACATCACGCGCGACTCTATGCCGGTCAGGTCGCGCTCGCCCTTGGGCACCACCGCGGGCTCGAAGGTGGCGTCGCGGTCGCGGGGCACGTCGATGGGGACCTCGCCGGCGCTCGTGCGCACCACCTTGCGCGTGTAGCCGTTGCGCCTGTTCGGCCCGTCCTTGGGGCCCTTGTCGTTGTCCGGGTAGCCCAGGTGGGCCTCGAGCTCGGCCTTGAGCATCGTCTCGATCATCGGCCCGAACACCGAGCGCAGGGCCTCCTGCGCCTCCTCGGCGGTCTTCGGCGAGAACTCCTCCATGATGGCGGCCGCCGCGCGCTCGGCGGCGGGGTCGCCCTTCTTCCTCCTGGTCACGGTCGTCTCCAATCTGCCGCGGGCCATGCCGCGGCCATCGTAGCATGGCCGGCGCCCTGCGCCGGCGACGATCGCCTCCGGAGACGTTGCCCCTTGAGGGGACTTACACAGACAATCTTACAGACCCTGCGACCTGCGGTTTTGCGGTCGCAGTATCGGATTGCTCGTCATGGGGAGCCTAAAAAGAGGCCCCCTTGTGGCGTTTCCTGACAATTCGGAACGATTTCTCTGCAGAGAGGCCCCATTGTGGCATTTTCTGCCGGTTTTGGTTTCTTCGCTGGGCGTTTCTTCCGCGTTGTTTTCTGCTGGATGGGGACGATGTGGGTCCGGATCCCATGTATCAAGTGGGGAAGGCCGTTCGTTTGGTAGCTAAAATATCCCGATGATCTGCGCCTTCTCGAAGGGGTTTTAAGGATGCTCGATAATCGGCGGCGATGCGCTCGTGGAATCGTTATTTGTATGCTCGCAAGGAGTATACTCATGCCCACACGAGGCTTGATGTTGCCGACACCGTGAAATTGGGCCGCGTCTTTCAGATAAGAGTAAAAGTCTGGCGAGCTCAATCGCTTGCGCAGCCGCCTGTGTAGCAGGGCGGTTTC
>USJB01000287.1 GCA_900554905.1 uncultured Collinsella sp.
GGGTTCCTGCTGCAGACGTTTTTCAACAACCCCATCGCCGACCCGTTCATCTTGGGCGTCTCCTCGGGCGCAAAGTTCGTCGTCGCGCTTACGATGATCGTGCTTCTGGGCGCGAACCAGGCCATGTCCTCGCCGGCCATGGTGGCCGCAGCGTTTCTGGGATCGCTTATCACCATCGGCTTCGTGCTCCTCATCGCACGGCGCATAAGTTCCATGGCCATGCTCATCGTGGCGGGCGTCATGGTGGGATACATCTGCTCGGCGGCGACGAACTTCCTCATCGCCTTCGCCGACGACCAGTCCATCGTGAACCTGCACAACTGGTCTTTGGGTAGCTTCTCGGGTTCGAGCTGGGACGACGTCGCGGTCATCGCGGTCGTGGTGATCACCGTGAGCGCATGCGTATTCGCGATATCGAAGCCCCTTTCCGCCTTCCAGCTGGGAGAAGCCTACGCGAAAAGCGTCGGCGTGAACGTCGCACGCTTCCGCGTGGTGCTCGTCCTTCTAGCGAGCATGCTCTCCGCCTGCGTGACCGCGTTCGCTGGTCCGGTGTCGTTCGTAGGCATCGCGGTTCCGCATCTCGTGAAGTCGGCGCTGAAGTCATCGAAGCCCATCCGCGTGATTCCTGCGTGCTTCTTGGGAGGCGCCATCTTCTGCGCGGGCTGCGATTTGATCGCGCGCACGCTGTTCTCCCCCGTCGAGCTTTCCATCAGCGCCGTCACCGCCATCTTCGGCGCGCCGGTGGTTATCGCACTCATGTTGAAGAAGCGGGTGAGGTAGATGGGGGAATTCGTGCCGCGGACCAAAACGCTCGGAGCGGAGTCGAACCTCGAAACCCCGGTCGAAACGCAGGCTGACGGAGCGCCGCTTTTCCGCATAAGCGACCTGTCGGCGGGCTACGACAAGAAGGTCGTAGTCGAAGGCGTCGATCTGGAGGTTCGCGCGGGCGACGTCGTGGCGCTCATCGGGCCGAACGGCTCTGGCAAGTCGACCATCTTGAAAACCATCACACGCCATCTGGCACCGCTTGCCGGCGCGGTCGAGCTCGACGGGCGGGAGATTTCCCGATGGAAGACGGCGGAGTTCGCAAGGAACCTTGCCGTTATGCTGACAGATCGCCCCCGGACCGAGCTCCTCACCTGCCGCGATATCGTAGAGGCGGGAAGGCATCCCTACACCGGGCGAATGGGCACACTCTCGCCCGACGACCATAGTCGGGTCGACGAGGCCGTGAAAACCGCGCATGTGGAAGAGCTCGCCGAGCGCGACTTCATGCAGATAAGCGACGGGCAACGCCAGCGCGTCATGCTCGCACGCGCCATCGCGCAGGATCCGCGTGTGCTCGTGCTCGACGAGCCCACGTCGTATCTCGATATCCGCTACCAGATCGACCTGCTGCGAATACTTCGCCACCTTGCGAAATCGCGGAATGTTGCTGTCATCATGTCCATCCACGAACTCGAGCTCGCGCAGAAAAGCGCCGACAAGGTGATTTGCGTGAAGGACGGCCGGGTCTTCCGCGCCGGCGCACCCGAGGACATATTCACGCGCGAGACGATTGGCGAGCTCTACGGCCTTCAACATGGCACCTTCAACGAGCGCTTCGGCAGCGTGGAAATTGGCCGCCCACACGGCGATGCACACACGTTCGTCATCGCCGGCGCAGGTACGGGGTCGGCTGTGTTTCGCCAGCTCATCCGGCAGGGCAAGGCGTTCTACGCGGGCGTTCTGCACGAAGGGGACATCGACTGCGAGCTCGCGCGCGACCTGGCGACGGAATGCGTGGCCGAGCGCGCCTTCGAGCCGATCGGGGATAAAACCATAGCCCGCGCCAAAGAGCTCCTCGTCCACTGCGCGCGCCTTATCGTGTGCCCCGCCGCCTTCGGCACCATAAACGCCCGCAACGCAGAGCTCGTCGAGTTCGCACGATCGCATGGTATCGAGGTCATGCGAGCGTGCGAAGGCGCATCGGAGGATTCCAAAATTGGAGTGGGAAGGATAAACTGGACTTTCTTTTAAGGATCCTCAAGCGTATTGC
>USJB01000288.1 GCA_900554905.1 uncultured Collinsella sp.
TCGACCGGGGGCCTTTTTCTATCTCGAGCCCGATCGCATTCGCATCACGCGCCTCCGCTTTTCTCTTGCACTCCCATTCCGAAAGGATTTTCACCATGTCTCAGAACACCACCACCGCCCAGCCCCGCACCGTCCAGACCGCCGACCGCGGCAAACTCGATGTCCGCGCCCTCGTCCTGCTCGCCATCCTGCTCGCCGCCGGCTTCATCCTCAACTTCACCGTCGGCAAGACCATCTCGGGCATCTCGGGTGGCATGATCAGCCCCGAGTTCATCATCTCGGCCTTCTGCCTCACCATCCTGGTCGTTCGTCCCAACATCGGCCAGGCGCTCGTCATTGGCCTCATCTCGGCTGCCGTGATCCAGATCACCACCACTTCGCCGTTCGTCGATTTTGCCGCCGAGGGCATCGCCGCCATGCTCATGGCCGGCATCGTCAACGCCGCCGGCAAGAACGGTCAGGTCAAGCCCGCCATCGCTATTGTCGCAACCTTCCTGACCACCTTTGTCTCCGGCGTCATCTTCATGGTCATCAAGATGGCCATGCTCGGCGTGGTAGGCGAGCTCGCCGCCGCCATGCTGCCCGTCGTTGCCATGACCGCCGTCTTTAACGCCATTCTGGTCGGCGCCCTCTACCTGCCCATCCAGAAGGCCCTGAAGCTCAACTAACCCGCTCGACTTTACGAGCCACCCCATCTTGGCGTTCATTCGTCGCTCGCGTACCCAAGTACGCTTCGCTCCTCTTTCACGTCAATCTGCGGCACCTCAGAAGGCGCACTTGGTAGCTATGTTTATTTCAACGACGCAAGAAGGTGTTCGGCGGCACCGATGAGCGGAGCATCGCCCTCCAGAGAACCGATGAGGATCGGCGTGTCCTGAAGCGGATCGAGCGCCTGGCTGGCATAGCCCTCGTGCACCGAATCCTTCCACGTCTGTGAACGCCAATCGGGACCTTGGTGAATCACGCCGCCCGAAAGCACGATGACCTCAGGGTCCAGGATGTTAGCGAGCGAGCCCAAGCTGGCACCCAGCGCAAAGCCGGCGTCATGGATGACCTCGGTCGCCTTTGCGTCGCCCGCACGGCACAGGTCGTTCACATCGCGACCGACCGAAGGACGGCTGGGGTCGACGCGACCAAAGCGCTCATCGTACATACGACCAATGGAAGTGCCCGAAGCAACCGACTCTAGATGGCCGGAACGCCCGCAGGCGCAAGGAATGCCGGCGGCAGCCGAGCACTCGATGTGGCCCATATGGCCGGCAGCACCATGGAAGCCCTGCATCACGCGGCCGTTCTCGACATATGCGCCGCCGATGCCCGTACCGATGCCAAGACACAAGACGGAGAACTTGCCCTTGCCGACGCCCCAGTGGGCCTCGCCCAGAGCATGAGCCTGCACGTCGCCCACCACGGCAACGGGAAGACCAAGGTCTTCGCGCAGACGCGGCCCCAACTGAACGCCGGACCAGCCGGGCATGATCTCGTTGGCATACGCGATGGCGCCCGTCTTGGGATCGACGACGCCGGCGGCACCGATACCGACGCCAAGGACCTCGACATCGGGATTCGCCTCGAGAGCAGCCTTGATGGACGCCTCGATACGTTGGAAGACGGCCTCGCCGCCCTCTTGGGCCTCGGTGGGAACCTCGGCCTCAAAAACAGGATGGGGCACACTACCGTCAGCCGGGTACTCCATGATGGCAGTCGCGATCTTAGTTCCGCCGATATCGACAGAGCAGACGTACTTGTTCTCCATGTCGTTCTCCTTTCCGAACGCCTTTTCGATCACGAGCGGGTCTCGTGGGTCAACAGTGCGGTCGATCCGCAGTATCTCGGGCATGACCGCCTCGCTTTCACGGCCGATGACGAACGTGCCGATACCGGCCTTGACGCGATGCTCGGGAAGCCTTCCCGAACCGTCGCACATCACCGCCGGCCGGAACAGCGAATCCCCGTAGGCGAGCGTCACCGTGTCGCCCGGCCTGGCGAGAACCCGTTCGACGGCCATGCGTGAGAGGCCGTGCGCGTCGA
>USJB01000289.1 GCA_900554905.1 uncultured Collinsella sp.
CCACAAGTTCCTGCGCCAACTCATCCGCCTGGGCAAACGCGCGCGTCAGATCGTCTGCGCGATCGGCAAGCGCAGGGTTTGTCGCCCCATAGCGAGCAACCATCCCGCAAAGCGAGGCGCCCAGTGCACCTACAAAGGCGCTCGCGCTACCGCCGCCGGGAACCGGCTCGCGTGCGGCAAGCGCCTCGGCAAACTCTCGACATGTTTTATCCATCATCTCTTGGCTCATACGCACGCACCTTCAAGTCATATACATCGGTCGGGTGGCAACCGCCGACCGACCGCATCAATCACATAATGGTGCTAAGTCTATCCCATAAGTACATGAGCGTCAGCGCACCTGGCCATCGCGGATTTCTATGACGAACGATAGGCCTCGGCACCGCAAACATGGGACACATGGCCCACCTTTCGAGACTTCCGGACGTCAAAAACTGAGGCATATCTATAAACAAGGAACCTGTTGGGGCAACGCCCACGCACGCGCGCCCCATTAAATCAACGGGCACCTCACCCCGGGGAGGGCCGACAGCATCGGCCCTCCCCTCTTTTGCGACCGCACATATTGCCACTTGTCGGCGCAATTCCAGCCCCCAGAATGGGACACATGGCCCACCCTAGCGAGCCGTCCGCGCGTACAGTAAAGGCAGGTAATCCATGGGCGGTTACAGATCGAGGAGGACACGACCATGAAAAAGAAGGCCTTTGCGATTCTCACCCTCTGCATCAGTCTCTTTGCCGCGGTTGCCCTGGTGGGTTGTGGCGGAAACGGCGACGCTACCGGCAGTGGCGGTGACGGCGGCGCGGAAAAGCCAGCCGTGGATATGAGGACCGACTTCATTTGGTTTAAGGTCGAAGTCCCCGAGGGCGTCGAAATCACAGACGTCGCAGGCGATACCGCCGACAGGGCCCAGTTTAAGTTCACCGAGAGCGAGCATGCCAGCGACCGCTTCATCCCCGTCTTCGATCCTGACAAGAACGCCGATGAACTGTTTGACTACGAGGCAAAGTGGAAGGCCAACTCCGGATGGACCGAGAGCGATCCCGTTAAGTACAACGGCAAGACCTGGCGCAGCGCCTACTTTACGCACTCGGGCGGCGTGACGACCGAGTACTTCACTGACGTTGACGGCGGCAGTGTGTACGTACGTATCGACAATGTCGAGGAGCACAAGGACGCCGTCGAGACCATGATGAAGTCTCTGGAGTTTGCCGACGACATCGCCAAGGCCAAGACCGAGGCCATGGACGTCAAGCTCGAGGATATCGAGATCAAGCGCTAAGCGACTGGCGAGCGCAACGGGAAACACGGTCGCAGTGCAAACAAGCGACGGTATCCCAGCGCTTCGTACCCAGGGAGGGCCGGTAAGCCGACCCTCCCCATTCTTATGCCGGTAGCCGACGAACGCAGGATGCCGGGCTCCAAAACCATCCCAGACGTGATAACAGCACAAATAGACAAGTGCCCCAACACGTCCGCCCGCCGATTTATAGCGCCGCGCAGGCAATTTAAACCGGCGTCTTTAAACATCTGGGCAGTATAGTGACCAAAACAAGTGCATAACCGCACCCTGCGAACGGAGGAGATATGACCGAACACCATGCCATCAGCCGCCGAGCGTTTACGCTGGGCCTAGGGCTTGCGGCGTTGTCACCACTTGCAAGCCTGCCTGAAACCGCAGCGCCGGGCATTCCCCTGCGAACGGCATTTGCAGACAACACACCCGCACCGTCGGACAGCCTCGACAATTTCGTCATTCGCCTTCGCCCCGCGGGCTATTTTCGCACCGCGAGCGTCAACCAAGACGGCAACGTTCGCGGCAACGTCTGCCACCTGTTTAACGACGGCACGTCCAGCAAGCTCATCCTTGAGAACGTAACGACCAAGAATGACGATACAAACTGGTATGCTATCCGCACCTTGCTCAATTTCGAAGAACATAAAAAGACGGGCTACAGCATTTGGTCGGTCGACGACGACTCGGACAAAGATGGAAAGGTCATCCACGTATGGGGCGGCGAGTATG
>USJB01000290.1 GCA_900554905.1 uncultured Collinsella sp.
ATTTTAGACCTCCTTCAAATTGATATGGATCCAGCAAACGATACCTCAGAATCTGTTGATCTATCTATGTTTAGATTGGCACAACAAACAAAAAAGTCAATACAATTCAAAAAATAATGAAGAATCGACAGATTCACACCAGAAAAATCGTTGCCGATTCCCATTTGAATATGATCGTCACGACCGCCATCCTCTTCCGCCTTCCTTGGTGTTGATTTGAGCCGAACAAAGCAGACGGTTCGCTCCTTACCGTGTGACAGAAGTGACCGCTGGCCGGTTACCTCTTTGATCGGCTCATTTTGCAGCGCGCCCTGTTTGATGCTTCGGATCCGTCCAGGGAGCCGCCATGAACGGACTCCCACCCCTTGTCAAACCGGGGGAAATCCACTATAATAGTGCATCATACCAAGAAAAACCGGCGCACAGCGCCGGGATGGAGGGAAACAGTATGGCACTGGACATGACATATTTTGAGGAGATGGAAGCCAAGATCCCCAAGGGGAAGGTCCGCACCCGCTTCGCCCCCTCTCCCACCGGCTATATGCACGTGGGCAACCTGCGCACCGCCCTGTACACCTGGCTCATCGCCCGGCACGCCGGCGGCACGTTCATCCTGCGCATCGACGACACCGACCCCACCCGCTCCACCGACGAGAACACGCAGATCATCCTGCGCGCCATGCGTTGGCTGGGCCTGGACTGGGACGAGGGTCCCGAGGTGGGCGGCGACTATGGCCCCTACGCACAGACCGAGCGTCTGGACCTGTACAAGCAGGCCGCCCAGAAGCTTTGGGACGAGGGCAAGGCCTATCCCTGCTTCTGCACCAAGGAGCAGCTTGACGCCGATCGTAAGGCCGCCCAGGAGCGCAAGGATCCCTTCCAGGGCTATCAGCGCCGCTGCCGCGATCTTGATCCTGAGGAGGCCCGTCGTCGCATCGAGGCCGGCGAGCCCTACGTTCTGCGTATCAAGGTGCCCGAGGACCGCGGCGACGTCGTTATCCACGATGCCGTCCACGGCGAGGTGACCTTCGACGCCAAGGAGCTCGACGACTTTGTCATCTTCCGCTCCGATGGCACGCCCACGTACAACTTCGCGACCGTCGTCGACGACGCCATGATGAAGATTACCCATGTCATCCGCGGCGACGACCACCTGTCCAACACCCCGCGTCAGGTCATGGTCTACGAGGCCCTCGGCGCGCCCGTGCCTACGTTCGCCCACATCTCCATGATCTTGGGTGCCGACGGCAAGAAGCTCTCCAAGCGCCACGGCGCCACCTCGGTGGAGGAGTACCGCGACGCCGGCTACCTGTCCGACGCCTTTGTCAACTACCTGGCTCTGCTCGGCTGGTCGCTCGACGGCGAGACCACGATCATCCCGCGCGATGTCCTGGCCAGCAAGTTCTCGCTCGACCGCATCTCCAAGAACCCGGCGACCTTCGACCCCAAGAAGCTCGATTGGGTCAATGCCGAGTACATCAACGGCATGTCCGATGCTCAGTTTGCCAACGAGATCATGGTCCCCGAGCTGCATGAGGCGGGTCTCATCGAGGGTAATGTCGAGTACGGCGAGGATTGGATCGATGCGCTTGCCGCCATCGTCAAGCCGCGCACCAAGATGCCGGCCGATGCCGTGACCGTCGCCGCTCCCATCTTTGCCACGGCCGAGACGCTCGAGTATGACGAGAAATCCGTCAACAAGGGCCTGGCCAAGGAAGGCATGGGCGCCATTCTGGATGCCGCCAAGGCCGCGCTCGAGGGCGTGGAAGAGTGGACGGCTGCCAACATCGACGCCGCGCTTGAGCCGCTGCCCGAGCAGATGGACCTCAAGAAGCGCGTGGTGTTCCAGGCCGTGCGCGTCGCCGTTTGCGGCAACATGGTGAGCCCTCCGCTGGGCGAGACCATGGCGCTCGTCGGCCGCGACGACTGCCTGGCGCGCATCGACCGCGCCCGCACGATGGCGCTGTAATCGCTGCGCAAATGTATGTATCCGAGCCCCGTTCACTCAGAGCGGGGCTCTTGT